>NZ_JBIUHC010000037.1:0-70678 GCF_044627735.1 Cupriavidus sp. CuC1
CCATCTTCCCCATGACTGCATCTCCATGTTCAGTTTAGGAAGAATAGGTCTTTCTTTCTTTTGTCTCCACCCTCTTTGCCGCGCAAAGAAAAGTGACCGGCAGCCCCCGCAGGGGGATGTCGTATGGCTCTTGGGTCCAAAAACCAACGCCGCCCAAAGAAGCAGCGAAAGACCGCGCATGGTGGCTCTTGGCCCCAACAGCCACCACCACATCACCCATCCAAAATCAGACTCAAACCAACCCCAACAACCCCGCCCCAGCCCCCAACGCCACCAGCACCAGCGGATGCACCTTAGTCTTCAGCATCAGCACGATAGTGACCACCGTCACTGCCACCGCGGTCCAGCGGTGATCGACGCTCGCAGCAAGGATCCAGCCCGTTGCGAACAGCAGGCCAATGGTCAGCGTAGCAAGGCCGCGCCGGATCAGGCCGGGCCAGCGCGCCTGCGGTGAGCGGCCCGCAAAGTACTCGAAGCCGAGCGCGATCACGCTGGACGGCCCGCAGATGCCGATCATGCCGACGATGGCGCCGGCCAGGCCCGCCACCTGCCAGCCGAACAACGCGACGAACAGGATGTTGGGCCCGGGCGCGGCCTGCGAGATGGCGTACATGGCGGAGAACTGCGCGTCGCTCATCCAGGCGTTCGACTCCACCAGGAAGCGATGCATGTCGGGGATCGTGGTGCTGGCCCCGCCAATGGCAAGGAACGACAGCATCAGGAAATGCGTGAGCAGGCCGGAAAGCACGTTCGGTGAGCTCATGGCTGCGCCTCCCTGGTCACGGGCGGCACGGGATCGATGCCATCATCGCTGGACGGCATGGCCGGCATGGAAGACGCCTCGATAGCAGCCGGCACCAGCGGCACCAGCGGCACCAGCGGCACCAGCGGCGCCTGCGCGCGCCGCGCAAGCTGCTCGCTGCGCCACTCCAGCACCAGGCCCATCGGCACCAGCACCGCCATCACCGGCACCAGCGGCCAGCGCAACAGCCCGATGCCGACAAACGCAGCGCCACCGATCATCAACCCGCGCACGGTGCGCGGCTGGCTCTGCGCCAGCTTGAAGCCAGTCGACAGCACCAGGCCCGCCGACACCGCCGTCATGCCCGTAAGCATGCGCTGCACCGCCGCCACGTCGCGGTAGTGCTCGTACAGCAGCATCAGCGCCAGCACGCCCACCATCGGCACCATCACCAGCCCCGCAAAGGCCGCCAGCGCGCCGCGCAGCCCGGCAAAGCGCAGGCCCAGCATCAGCGCGAGGTTGATCACGTTGGGGCCGGGCAGCACCTGCCCGAGGCTGAGGAGCTCGACGAAATCGCGGTCGCCGAGCCAGCGGTTGCGGTCCACCACGGCGCGCCGCACGAAGGGCAGCACGCCGCCGAAGCCGGACAGCCCCATGCGCGCAAATTCGATGAACAGGCGCCGCGGCGTGGGCGGGGGTGCTAGCGCTACCATCGGATCGTCGCCGGCGGGGGAAGGAGTAACGGGCATCGTGTGTAACGGGAGAGGCATGGCCGCCCGGGCGGTCCGGCATGCCGGTAAAGAAAAAAGCCCCGCGCATTGTCGCGCAGGGCCAGTTCGGGTTGACGCGGCTTAGTTGCCGCTCGCCGGAGGCACGATCCGTACCGGCTCGATGCTTGGCTCCTTGAGCCTGAGATCGAGCGCACGGCCCTTGCGGGCGCGCTTGCCGACATAAGGCAGCAGCAACTGGCCGTAGAGCTTCTGCGAGCTCGGCTTGCCGCCGCGCCCGGCACCGGACACCACCAGGCCCGGCGCGCCCACTGCGATCGCCTGCAACAGCGTCTCCTTGGGCTCCAGCTCCATCAGGATCACGCCGCGGCCACCGGCCGAGAGCGACTTGATCTCGTCGAGCGAAACCAGCAGCATGCGGCCGTTGGCCGACAGGCAGGCCACGTGCGTGGCTTCCTCGCCGATCGGCGCGGGCACCAGCGGCGCATCGCCTTCGTCCAGCGTCAGGTAGGCGCGGCCGCCCTTCTGCCGGCTGACCATATCGCCCACCTTGGTCTGGAAGCCGTTGCCGCCGCGCGTGGCGATCAGCAAGCGCTGGTCGACGCTGCCGGCAAAAGTGTGGGCGATCTGGCTGCCAGGCTGCAGCTCGATCAGCGTGGTCACGGGCACGCCGTCGCCACGCCCGCCGGGCAGACCGGCCACCGGCACCGTGTAAGCGCGGCCATTGGTGCCGAACACCAGCATCACGTCCACGCTGCGGCACTCGAAAGTGCCATAGAGCGCATCACCCGCCTTGAAGGTGAACTGCTGGGCGTCATGGCCGTGGCCCTGGCGCGTGCGCACCCAGCCCTTCTGCGAGACCACCACGGTGACGGGCTCGTCGACCACGCGTACTTCGGCGTTGGCGCGGCGCTCCTCCTGGATCAGCGTGCGGCGCGGATCCTTGTCTTCCGGGCTGTATTGCTTGGCGTCGGTCTCGATCTCCTTGATGATGCGCCGGCGCATCATGGTCTCGGACTTGAGCAGCACATCCAGCTCGGCCTGCTCGTCGCGCAGGCTCTTGAGCTCCTGCTCGATGCGCAGCGCCTCCAGCCTGGCCAGCTGGCGCAGGCGGATTTCCAGGATGTCCTCGGCCTGGCGGTCCGACAGGCCAAAGGCCTGCATCAGCGCCGGCTTGGGCTCGTCGCTCTCGCGGATGATGCGGATCACCTCGTCGATATTGAGCAGCACCAGCATCCGGCCTTCCAGGATGTGGATGCGGTCTTCGACCTTGCCCAGGCGATGGCGCGTGCGGCGGGTGACGGTGGCAAAGCGAAAGGCGATCCACTCGCGCAGGATGTCGGCCAGGCCCTTCTGGCGAGGGCGGCCATCGGTGCCGATCATCACCAGGTTGATCGACGCGCCGGACTCCAGGCTGGTGTGCGCCAGCAGCGTCTGGATGAATTCCTGCTGCTCGATGTTCTTGCTCTTGGGCTCGAACACCAGCCGCACCGGCGCGTTCTTGCCGGACTCGTCGCGCACCGCGTCGAGCACAGCCAGCATGCCTTGCTTGAGCTGCAGTTGCTCGGGCGTGAGGGACTTCTTGCCCGTGCGCACCTTCGGGTTGGTGATTTCCTCGATCTCTTCGAGCACCTTCTGCGACGAGGTGCTCGGCGGCAGCTCGGTCACCACCAGTTGCCACTGGCCGCGCGCCATTTCCTCGATGATCCAGCGCGCGCGCACTTTCAGGCTGCCGCGGCCATTCTCGTAGATCTGCGCGATGTCGGCCGCCGGCGAAATGATCTGGCCGCCGCCCGGATAGTCCGGCCCCGGCATCAGCGCCATCAACTCGGCCAGCGTGATGTTGGGGTTGCGGATCATCGCCACGGTGGCTGCCGCCACTTCGCGCAGGTTGTGCGGCGGCACCTCGGTGGCCATGCCCACGGCAATGCCCGATGCGCCGTTGAGCAGCACAAAGGGCAGGCGCGCCGGCATCAGCTTGGGCTCTTCCATCGAGCCGTCGTAGTTGGGGATGAAGTCCACCGTGCCCTGGTCGATCTCGTCGAGCAGCAGGCGCGCGATCGGCGTGAGCCGGGCTTCGGTGTATCGCATGGCCGCCGCGCCGTCGCCGTCGCGCGAGCCGAAGTTGCCCTGGCCGTCGATCAGAGGGTAGCGCAGCGAGAAGTCCTGCGCCAGGCGCACCAGCGCATCGTAGGCCGACTGGTCGCCGTGCGGGTGGAATTTACCCAGCACGTCGCCCACCACGCGCGCCGACTTGACCGGCTTGGCGTCGGAGCGCAGGCCCATCTCGTGCATGGCGTACAGGATGCGGCGCTGCACTGGCTTCTGGCCGTCGGCCACTTCCGGCAGCGCGCGGCCCTTGACCACGCTGATGGCGTAGTCGAGATAGGCGCGCTCGGCATAGTGCGCCAGGGTCAGCGAGTCCGCTCCGTTGTCGGGCGAACCTGGGTCAAACGGAATGTCTTGTTGTTCCATGGATTGGCAAGAAGACGGCGCACCGCATCGTTGGCCGGTGCGCCGGTTGCATGTTGTTCGTTATGGTGTTCGGGATGGGATCAAGGCATGTTGCGGCGGCCGCCGATCACCATCTTGACGCGATTGACTCCCGCCCCGCCGAACCCCGCGGGCGCGCCGCCCGGACGGTAGAAGCGATAGAACTGCAGCACCGTGCTGACATATTGCTGGGTCTCGGGGAAAGGCGGAATCTTGTTGTTGTAGCGCTGCACCGCGCCCTCGCCCGCGTTGTACGCGGCCAGCACCAGTTCGAGGTCATTGGGGAACAGCTCCATCAGCCAGCGCAGGTAGCGCACGCCGGCCGAGATATTGGTGCGCGGGTCGGCCAGCTTCTGCTCGACCGTGCGCCGGGCATCGGCGCTCACGCCAAAACGCGCGCCGGTGTCGGGAATCACCTGCATCAGCCCGATCGCGCCCTTGGGCGAGACCGCGCCGGCATTGAAGCCGGACTCTACCGCCATCACTGCCTTGACCAGCGCGGGATCGACATTCTGCGCCGCCGCGATCTGGCGGATCATGGGCTCGACCGTGGCGATATTGGGATGGTTGACGACATAGCGGTAAAGCTTGTGCGTCTCCAGGTCGATCTGGCTGCCAGCGCCGGCACCCGCGCCAGCCCGGTAAGGCAGCGGGCTCTTGAGCTCGCCGCCGTTCTTCATGAACAGGGTGTAGCGCTCGTCCAGCTTCTCGTCCGAGAAATGCGCCACGCCGTCATCGTCGATATAGCCATACAGCGCCGCGTGGGCCGCAGGCATGAAGCCCAGGCAGGCCAGCAGCATGCCGGCGGCAATCCATTGCCGGGGACGGGTGCTGCCAGGTCTGGTCTTGGCCATCGGGACTCCTTGCGTCATGCAGGTATCGATCGGTTCGAACGTGGTGCGCCGGGATACATCAGATATCGGCAACCACTTCGTTGCCGCGCTCCTCGAGCCAGGTGCGCCGCTGCGCGGCTTCGCCCTTGCCCATCAGCATATTCATCACGCCCACGGTCTGCGGCAGGTCGAAATGGCCGAGCGCCACCGGCAACAGGCGGCGCGTGTCGGGATTCATGGTGGTTTCCCAAAGCTGTTCGGCATTCATCTCGCCCAGGCCCTTGAAGCGCGAGATCTGCCAGCCGCCGTCCTTGATGCCATCCTTCATCAGCTTGTCCTGGATGGCCACCAGTTCGCCGTCGTCCAGCGCATAGAGCTTCTGGGCCGGCTTCTTGCCACGTGCAGGCGCATCCACCCGGTACAGCGGCGGGCGGGCCACGCACACGTTGCCGTTGTCGATCAGCCTGGGGAAATGCTTGAAGAACAAGGTCAGTAATAGCACCTGGATGTGCGCACCGTCCACGTCAGCGTCGGACAAGATACAGATCTTTCCGTAGCGCAGGTTGGACAGGTCGGGCTCGTCGCTGGGGCCGTGCGGGTCCACGCCGATCGCGACCGCGATGTCGTGCACCTCGTTGTTGGCGAACAGGCGGTCGCGCTCGGTCTCCCAGGTGTTGAGCACCTTGCCGCGCAGCGGCAGGATGGCCTGGAACTCCTTGTCGCGCCCCATCTTGGCCGAGCCGCCGGCGGAATCGCCCTCGACCAGGAAAAGTTCGTTGCGGGTGACGTCGGTGGATTCGCAATCGGTCAGCTTGCCCGGTAGCACGGCCACGCCGGAGCCCTTCTTCTTTTCCACCTTTTGCGCCGCGCGCGTGCGCGCCTGCGCCTGGCGGATCACCAACTCGGCCAGCTTCTTGCCGTACTCGACGTGATGATTGAGCCACAACTCCAGTGCGGGACGGCTGAAGGTGGACACCAGCTTCACCGCGTCGCGGCTGTTCAGCCGCTCCTTGATCTGGCCCTGGAACTGCGGGTCCAGCACCTTGGCGGACAGCACGAACGAGGCGCGGGCGAACACGTCTTCGCTCATCAGCTTCACGCCCTTGGGCTGCAAGGCGTGCATCTCGATAAAGCTCTTGACCGCCTGGAACAGGCCTTCGCGCAGGCCGGACTCGTGCGTGCCACCGGCCGGGGTCGGGATCAGGTTGACGTAGGATTCGCGCACCGGCGCGCCGTCCTCGGTCCAGGCCACCACCCAGGAAGCGCCCTCGCCCTCGGCGAAGCCGTCCTCCCCCGGATTGGCGTCGGGGTCGGCGAAATGCTCGCCTTCGAACATCGGCACCACCAGTTCGGCGCCGCTGCCCTGCGCCAGCGCTTCCACCAGGTAGCCCTTGAGGCCCTGCTCGTACTGCCAGGTCTGGCGCTCGCCATTTTTCTCTTGCAGCAGCGTGACCTTGACGCCCGGCAGCAGCACAGCCTTGCTGCGCAGCAGCCGCTGCAGCTCGGCCATCGGGATCGTGGCCGAATCGAAGTACTTCGCGTCCGGCCAGACCTGCACGCGCGTGCCGCTCTTCTTCTCGCCGCGCTCGAGCTTGCGCGTGGCCAGCGGCACGGTGACGTCGCCGCCGGAGAAGGTCAGCGTGGAGCAGTTGCCATCACGCCATACGGTCACGTCGAGGCGGGTCGACAGCGCGTTGGTGACGGAGACGCCCACGCCGTGCAGGCCGCCCGAGAAGGCGTAGGCGCCGCCCTTGCCCTTGTCGAACTTGCCGCCCGCGTGCAGGCGCGTGAACACGATTTCCACCACCGGGACCTGCTCTTCGGGATGGATGCCGACCGGGATGCCGCGGCCATCGTCCTCGACGCTGATGCTGCCGTCGCGGTGCAGGGTGACCATGATCTCGGAACCGTGGCCGCCCAAGGCCTCGTCGGAGGCATTGTCGATCACCTCCTGCACGATGTGCAGGGGATTGTCGGTACGGGTGTACATGCCGGGTCGTTGCTTGACCGGCTCCAGGCCCTTCAGGACCCGGATGGAGGATTCGCTGTACTGACTGATTTTGCTCGCCATGGAGTCGCTTGCTTAGTGGGATTCTCGGCCAGCCTTGGCGGGGGCGCGGTTGCCGCACGCCAGCCAGGGGGGCCGGGCAGCCTGCATTGTAATGGAAGCGGGTAGCCGTCTTGATGCCAATCGTCACCAACGATCGCCGTGCACGATTCGACACATTCGATGTCGCGGACGGCACCGGAGTGGCGCCCGACGCCCTCCCGGGATGCGGAGTACACTCGCTCGCACGGCGTGGCCAAGGCGGTTCCGGACAGCGCCGACAAAACTAAAACAGCACCACAACAGCACAAAGCACACCGAGCCAGGATGCAGGACGCCATGCAGAACACGATTCAAAACACACAAAGAAAACCACTCTCCCTCACGACAGTCTTGATTTGCGGTGGCCTACTCGTCACCTTATCGATGGGTATCCGGCACGGCTTCGGCCTGTTCAACCTCCCGATCACGCAAACGCACGGCTGGAGCCGCGAGACCTTCGCCTTCGCGCTGGCGCTGCAAAACCTGATGTGGGGCGTGACCCAGCCGTTTACGGGCGCACTGGCCGACAAGTTCGGCGGGTTCCGCATCATGCTCGTCGGCATTGCGCTGTACGTGGCGGGCCTGGTCGTGATGGCCATGGCCACCTCGGGCACCGCCTTTGCCTCGGGCGCCGGCATCCTGATCGGCATTGCGCAGTCCGGCACTACCTATAGCGTGGTGTACGGCGTGATCGGCCGCGTGGCCAGCCCCGAGAAGCGCGTGTGGGCCATGGGCATCGCGGCGGCCGCGGGCTCGTTCGGGCAGTTCCTGATGATCCCGGTGGAGCAGACGCTGATCTCAACGGCCGGCTGGCAGAATGCGCTGTTCATCCTGGCGGTGCTGGCTTGCCTGATGCTGCCGCTGGCCTTCAGCCTGCGCGAGCCGCAAGGCGCAACGCACGCGCCCGGTTTCCAGCAGACCATCGGCCAGGCCGTGCGCGAGGCGTTCGGCAACCGCAACTTCCAGTTGCTCACGCTCGGCTACTTCGTCTGCGGCTTCCAGGTGGTGTTCATCGGTGTGCACCTGGCGCCCTATCTCAAGGACCGGGGCCTGACCGACCCGAAGATCGCCACCGTGGCGCTGGCGCTGATCGGCCTGTTCAATGTGTTCGGCACCTATAGCGCCGGCGCCTTGGGACAGCGCGTGCCCAAGCGCTTCCTGCTTTCGCTGATCTACATCACCCGGTCCGTGGTGATCGCCGGTTACCTGCTGCTGCCGCTCACGGCCACCAGCACCTGGCTGTTCGCCGCGATGATGGGGTTCCTGTGGCTGTCCACGGTGCCGCTGACCAACGGCATCATCGCGCAAGTGTTTGGCGTGCAGTACTTGTCGATGCTGTTGGGCGTGGTGTTTTTCTCGCACCAGATCGGTAGCTTCCTGGGGGCATGGCTGGGTGGCTTCCTGTATGACCGGACCGGCACCTACAACACGGTATGGATGATCGCGATCGGGCTGGGCGTCGTAGCGGCCCTGGTCAACCTGCCGATCCGCGAGCATGCGATCGCGCGGCCGCAGGCGGCGGCGGCATGAGCACGGCACACCCCGCTGGCCTTGCGCTTCGGGCAGCGGGCATTGCGGCGCTGGCCGGGGTGCTGGCGCTGGCCTTCATGGCCTACCTGCGGCCGGCGTTCATGGTGGATCTGACGAACATGGTGCTCGCCTGGTGCGGGTGAGCGCACGCGAAGACTAACAATCGCCCGTTGTTTCTCCCCTCTCCCCCTGAGGGGAGAGGGAGAGACAGCCATCGTCATGGCAGGCGATGTCGGCCTTACTGTGCCTCGGCCTTGGTCTTGGCTTCCAGCACTTCCCAGCGTTCCAGCGCCCCCAGCAGTTCCAGGTCGATCTCGTCGTGGCGGGCCGCCAGTTGCGCAGCCTTGCCCGCGTCGCTCACATACAGCGAGCCGTCCGCCAGCTGTGCGCTCACGGTCTTCTGCTCGTTTTCCAGCGAAGCGATGCGCTCCGGCAGTGTGTCCAGCTCGCGCTGCTCCTTGTACGACAGCTTGACCAGACGGTTGGCCGCGCGGGCTTCGCGCGGCTTCGTGGTTTCCGCGGCGGCCTTGCCCTCGCCACCGCGCGCGTCCTGCATGGCCGCGCTGCGCGCCGACTGCACCTGCCAGTCGGAGTAGCCGCCCACGTACTCGCGCCAGCGCCCGTCGCCTTCGGCAGCGATGGTGGAGGTCACCACGTTGTCCAGGAAGGCCCGGTCGTGGGATACCAGGAACACGGTGCCGCTGTAGTCCTGCAGCAGTTCTTCAAGCAGTTCCAGCGTGTCGATGTCGAGGTCGTTGGTCGGCTCATCCAGCACCAGCACATTGGCCGGGCGCGCGAACAGGCGCGCCAGCAGCAGGCGGTTGCGCTCGCCGCCGGACAGCGACTTGACCGGCGAGCGCGCGCGTTCCGGTGCGAACAGGAAATCGCTCAGGTAGCTCATGACGTGCTTGCGCTGGCCGTTGATCTCGACCCAGTCGCTGCCCGGGCTGATGGTATCGGCCAGCGAGCGCTCCAGGTCCAGCTGCGTGCGCATCTGGTCAAAATACGCCACCTGCATGTTGCTGCCGTTCTTGACCGTGCCGGCGTCCGCCGCCAGCTCGCCCAGGATCAGGCGCAGCAGCGTGGTCTTGCCCGCGCCGTTGGCGCCGATCAGGCCGACCTTGTCGCCGCGCATGATGGTGCCGGTGAAATCGCGCACCACCATCTTGGTGCCATAGGCTTTGCTGACATCGGTCAGCTCGGCCACGATCTTGCCGGAGCGCTCGCCTTGCGAGACCTCCAGCTTGACGTTGCCCTGCACGTCGCGGCGTGCCGCGCGGTCGGTACGCATCGTCTCCAGGCGCTGGATACGGGCCACGCTGCGCGTGCGGCGCGCTTCCACGCCCTTGCGGATCCAGACTTCTTCTTGTGCCAGCAGCTTGTCGAACTTGGCCTGCTCGACCTGCTCGGCGGCCATCTGCTCGGCCTTGCGGGTCTGGTAGGCGGCAAAGTTGCCGGGGAAGGAAACCAGGCGGCCGCGGTCCAGCTCGACGATGCGGGTGGCCACGCGGTCCAGGAAGGCGCGATCGTGGGTGATCAGCAGCACGCTGCCGCGGAAGGCCAGCAGCAGGTCTTCCAGCCAGCGGATCGCTTCCACGTCCAGGTGGTTGGTCGGTTCGTCGAGCAGCAGGATATCGGGCTCGGCCACCAAGGCCTGCGCCAGCGCCACGCGCTTCTGCATGCCGCCGGAGAGGGAATCCACGCGCACATCGGCGCTCAGGCTGAGCTGCGCCAGCGTGGTTTCCACCCGCGTGCGCAAGCCCCAGGCGCCGGCCGCATCGACTTCCGACTGCAGGCGGTGCAACTCGGCCAGCGAGTCCTCGTCGTGGTTGTCGTCCAGCGCCGCCAGCGCCGCTTCATAGGCGACCAGCAGGTCGTGGACCTTGCCCAGGCCCTGGGACACGGCATCGAACACGTTCACGCCAGGCTCGAACTGCGGCTCTTGCGGCACATAAGCCGAGGTCACGCCGCTCTGGCGCGCGATCAGGCCATCGTCCGGCGCGGACAAGCCGGCCACGATCTTGAGCAGCGACGACTTGCCGGAGCCGTTGCGGCCAATCAGGCCGACGCGCTCGCCGGCTTCCAGGGAGAAGTCGGCATGGTCGAGCAAGGCCACATGCCCGAAGGCAAGCTGGGCGTCGGAAATCGAAAACAGGGCCATGGGAGCAATACGAAAGGAGACAGCGAAAGGGAGGCAATTCAAGCGGCTTGAACCCGCGGCCGCGCGCCGGCGTCGGACAGCAACCGGGCGGCGGGGTGCCAGGTAGCCGGCATTGTAGACCACCTCCGCCCGCCCTCGCCGGAGGCGGCGCAAACCCCGCGCCTGCGGCCGCCACAAAAAAAGAAGGGCCCGCGCTCGCGCGGGCCCAAGAGTCTCTCCTCGGTGCCCTGCTCGCAAGGCACGGAAAGGAGCATAGCAAGCGACTCCGGCCGGCTCTAGTCGTACAAGTCCGTAAGGGAAAGCCCCGTCAACGCCCACCTGCGGCCCGCCTGTTGCGCGCCGCGCAACACCCCCCGCCATGACGATTGTCGAGCCGCTCGCCCCCGTGGAACAATGGCCGCCGGCCCGCAGGCCGCAGCACAACGGCAGCAATACAAGAACCGGTCCGAACCGGTGCAGGCGACCCAACGCCAATTCCGCTTGACGCCTTTTTCTTTGTACGGGGAATTCCATGATCCATCCGCGTGCGCAGCGCCTGCCGCTGCTCCTAGTGCTATCGACCCTGCTTTTGCTTTCGCTCGCCATCAGCGCCGGGCGCGCCGCCGCGCAGTCCGGCGGCACGCCGGTCCTGCAACGCATCGAACAGACCGGCGTGCTGCGCATCGCCCACCGCGAAAGCTCGGTGCCGTTTTCCTTCGTGGCCGACGGCAAGCCCCATGGCTATGCCATCGACCTGTGCCTGCGGGTGGCCGATGCCCTGCGCGGCGCGCTCCGGCTCCCGGGCCTCAAAGTGGAATTCGTGCCGGTCACGCCGGCCAGCCGCATCGCCGCCATCGTCGACGGCAAGGCCGATCTCGAATGCGGGTCCACCACCAACAACCGCGAGCGGCGCGAGCAGGTGGCCTTTACCATTCCGCACTACATCGCCGGCAGCCGCATGCTGGTCAAGACCGACTCCGGCATCCGCAAGCTGGGCGACCTGCGCGGCAAGACGGTCGTCTCCACGGTGGGCACCACATCGCTAGCGGTGGTGCGCCAGATCAACGGCGGCGGCGCCATGCAAATGCGCGTGGTGGAAGCCAAGGACCACGCCGAAGCCTTCGCCATGGTCGAGCAAGGCAAGGCCGACGCATTCGTGATGGACGACGTGCTGCTCTACGGCCTGCGTGCCAACGCGCGCGACCCGGCCAGCTACACCGTCACCAACGAGCTGCTGACGATCGAGCCCTACGCCATCATGCTGTCGAAGCAGGACGCCGAGTTCAAGCGCCTGGTGGACAAGACCCTGGTCGCCTCCATCTATTCGCTCGATACCCAGAAGCTCTACAAGAAGTGGTTCCAGTCGCCGATCCCGCCGCAAGGGGTCAACCTCGACATCCCCATGAGCTACCTGCTGCGCGATTCCTTCAAGTTCCCGAGCGACAAGGTCGCCGACTGAGCGCGAGGCCAGAACGGCGCAACTCGTGCGAAGATGGCGGCCCAGCCACTTTTTCCGCACGCGTTGCGTCGAATGCCCGTCCCGTGCCCCGCCCCATGTCCACCGCTGCCCTGAAGCTGACCGATCTCTCCGTCTCCGCCCTGGTCGCCGGGCTGATCGCCATGCTGACCGGCTACACCAGTTCGCTGGTGCTGATGATCCAGGCCGGCCAGGCGGCCCATTTGTCGGACGCGCAAGTCGCCTCGTGGATCTGGGCGTTGTCCATCGGCATGGGAGTGACCACCATCGGGCTGTCCCTGCTGACGCGGGCGCCCATCGTCGTGGCCTGGTCCACGCCTGGCGCCGCCCTGCTGATCGCCAGCCTGCCCGGCGTGCCCTACGCGGAGGCCATCGGCGCCTTTGTCATGGCCGCCGTGCTGATGACCGCCGCCGGCATGACCGGCTGGTTCGACAAGCTGATGCGCGCGCTGCCCGCCAGCATTGCCTCCGCGCTGCTGGCCGGCATCCTGTTCCGCATCAGCGTCGACGTGTTCGTGCAAGCCCAGCATCAGACCCTGTTGCTGCTGGCGATGTTCGCGCTATACCTGCTGGGCAAGCGCTTCTGGCCACGCTACGCGGTGCCGGGCGTGCTGCTGGTGGGCGTAGCGCTGGCCGACGCGCTTGGCCAGCTGCATTTCGAATCGTTCCATTTCGCGCTGGCCAGGCCGGTATGGACCACGCCGGCATTCTCGCTGCAAGCCTTCGTCAGCATCGCGGTACCGTTGTTCATCGTCGCGCTGGCGTCGCAGAATATTCCCGGGCTGGCGGTGCTGCGCGCCGACGGCTATCACATACAGGCCTCGCCACTGATCACCGTCACCGGCATCGCCTCCGCCCTGCTCGCCCCGTTCGGCTCGCACGGCATCAACCTGGCGGCCATTACCGCGGCCATCTGCACCGGCGCGCAAGCTGATCCCGACCGCAACCGGCGCTATACGGCAGCGGTGGTTTGCGGCATCGGCTATCTGGTCGCGGGGGCGTTGGCAGCCAGCATCGCCGCGCTGTTCGCGGCGTTCCCCAAAGCGCTGGTCGTGGCGGTGGCCGCGTTTGCCCTGCTCGGCTCGATCGCCAGCGGCCTGACCACGGCCATGCAAACGCCGGCCGAGCGCGAATCCGCCCTGCTGACGTTCATGATCACGGCCTCAGGCATGACGCTGGCCGGCGTGGGGTCGGCTTTCTGGGGCGTGGTGGGCGGCATGCTGGCGCTGATGGTCTTGCGCCCGCGCGCCGCCCCTAAGGCTGGATAAGCGCGAGCGCTTACAGCAGCAGGAAAGCGATATCCGCCGCGCCGATCCCGGAAATCGGCGTGCCCTTGCGTCGCTGAAACAGGATGTGCTGCAGCACCCGGTCGCGGTGCTCGGCAAACGTGGCAGGATCGAAGCGCAGCGGGTGAGCGCGTAATGCTCGGAGAGCAGCTTGTAGACCCGGTGGCGGACCATCAGCATTTCGCTTTCGGCCCGCAGGCGACTCATCTCGCCGGCGTTGTCCTCCTCCAGCTGCCGCATGCCAACCACCACGCGCGCATGCATGCCACGGTAGCGATCCAGTTCGCCGTGCGCCTTGCGCAACTCCTCGCGCAGCGCCCTCACCTCCTGCTGGAGCCTCATGTTGTGCTGCACGCCTCGCTGGATACGCGACGCCTCTTCCAGCGCAACATCGGCCGCGGCAATCGTGTTCTGCCAGACCCCCTGACCCATCGTCTGGCCATCCACCTGCGGCCACACGGTCTGAAGCTCATCCTCGCCTTTCATGACGCCCCCCTAGAACCTGACTCACCCGCCGCTGGCTTTATCACGTCCGCCAGCTGGTCGGGGCAACCGCGACCACCTTACAACGAGACTCCGGACTACCGGCGCCTGAACAACGCGCTCTACTCCCGATTGAAGATGGCATCCCGGCACGGGACAACCACCCGAAAGGAGGGATCGTCAGCCCGCAAAGCGGCTTCGACCATGCTTTGCACTGTACACCTAGCGAGGCCAGCCGGGCAGCTATGGGAAAATGTGGCCCCAGCGACAGCCAATCAGAAGGACCCATCGATGAACGCCTACGTACTACTGGCCCTCGCCATCGCAGCCGAAGTCATTGCCACCAGCAGCCTCAAGGCTTCCGAGAGCTTCACGCGCCTATGGCCAAGCGTGCTGGTGGTGGCCGGCTATGTCGGCGCCTTCTGCCTGCTGATGCAAGTCATGAAGACCGTGCCCGTGGGCATCGCCTACGCGATCTGGTGCGGCGCGGGGATCGTGCTCGTGCCGCTGATCGCCAGCGTGCTGTATCGGCAGGTGCCGGATCTGGCGGCTTGGGCGGGGATCGGGTTGATCATTGCCGGGGTGGCAGTGATTCAGCTGTTTTCGAAGATGGGGACGCATTGAGGCGTGCGCCATGTGGCGACAAGCCACTGAATTGCAATTTCTGGCGGCAGTCGCGGTGAAACGCTACGCTTTGTGCAGGAGTGGCGAGTTGCGGACATTGGAGGGCGGTCAAGCGTGCCATTGATTTTGGTGGAAGGCCTGCCAGGAACAGGCAAGAGCACCTTGGCTAAGCGCCTCTGGGACTTCGCGGCCTTGAACGGACGCGAGAGCGTTTGGTATATGGCATGCGTTGGGCCTGTTGTTGCCACTCCGCGACGGGAACGGCCTACACTGGTTGTATAGCCACCCAATAGGAGGCCGCCATGGTTGCCTCGCTAGTCGTCCTGCTTATCGGATTAGCGCTATGCGCGATCGTTGTCTGGGTACTCCGCGAGCGTGATCCGACCCTACTTTCGACACAGCAGCGTGCCGTTCAGACATGGTTTGACCATCTGATTCATCGGCACTAAGGCCGATCGTCAAATCATCACAGCCCGCCGCCAGGCGGGCTTTTTGTTCTCCGCAGTCTAGCGCCCGATGACCACCTGGAAGACTACGCCGGTCGGAATGGCGACCAGGAAATAATCCCCGCCGACCCCCACCCACTGGTATCCGCGCGGCGGAGGCGACAGCCGATAGGAGCGCCAGTCATCGATCACGTACTGACGCTGGCGGTATTCCGGGGGGCCCCTTTCACCTCTATGCCAGCTGCCAGGGCCCGGGCGATCAGCGCGACGATCAGGACCATACCCCCTATCCACCTGTCCCCTGCCCCTGTCGCCTTCCCAACTTCTGTCACCTTGCCGGCTGTGGTCACTGTCCCGGCCGCGGTCGCCTTGCCGGCTATGGTCACCATCCCGACCGCGGTCGTTGTAGCCCCCTCTATCGTGATCTTGTCCCTGATCGTGGCCCATGGGCGGCCTTCCGCGCTCATCGCCGCCAGGGCCCCTATCTTGGGCATAACCTGCAATCGAAGTGAGAGTACACGCCGCCATCGCCAGGCTGGCGAACATCTTGATCTTCCGCATCTCGATCTCCAAAAGCCCACGTGATTGAGGGGCCTGTACCGTTCAGTCTATTCGGGGTTCCCGAGCCACCCGGTAACGAAATCGTAACGCGTACCCATCACATACCCAGCGCGACCCTCACTTGCGCATCTTTGCTCAGCCGATAGAGCGCGGCGCCCACCTCCGTCAGCAGCACCCTCAGCGGTTCTATGCGCTTTGGCATTTTTTCGTGGCGCCCGCGAGGCCTTGATTTACTTGGGAGGGGAGAACTTCAGAGAACTTCTGCGAACCATTTTGTGGTCCCGCCGGCAGGAATCGAACCTGCATTTCACGCTTAGGAGGCGCGTGTTCTATCCATTGAACTACGGCGAGGACGTTAGACACTCCCGGATACGTCAGTACACCTTGGCGGCGCACATCCTGGAGCAGGCACGGAGTATATCAAAATCCTCTCCGGCCCAGAAACGCGCGGGGACCCGCTTCAGCATTCGCCCTTCTTGGCGTGTCCCGGCGGGCAGTGATAGCCCTTGTCCTTCTTGCGGTACCCGCCGTCGCCGCGTCCGTCCCAGCGCTCCGGCACCAGCACCCAGCCACCGCTGGCCTGCACCCAGCGCGGCGCCTCGTACACGTAGCCGGCACGCTCGCGCTCCCATTTGCCCTTTTTCCATTTGTGCTTGTGACCGCGATCGTCCCAATCCCAATAGCCGGGCGCCCAGACGTAACCCGGACGAGCGACCGGGACGGCTTCATAGACCGGTGCCGGTGGTGGAACGCCAATCGCCACATTGAGGGATACCTGGGCAAGCGCTGCCGGCGCCAGGGCCAGCCCACTCATCAAGCTCGTCACTGCCGCTGCGCACAACACAATCCTTCGCATCTCGCCATCCCATTTGCCAGTCTTGATTAGCGCCAAGAATAGCCTGACCCGGGATTTCAGGCTGTTAGCAAAGGTATCAATGGACTACTTATGTCGCGAGAAGGAAACGCAGCGGCGTAGTGAGGTACAGCGAGCAACGCGTCGCCCCACAAACGAGAAGCCCGCCAGGAAACTGGCGGGCTGGTTGCGGACGGTCCGGACCTTCCAGGTCAACGCCGGCGCTATCGCGGCAACAGTCGTTGCAAGCAGCATTTCCCATGATTCCGCCCATGACGCGGACGTCCCTCCGGACCACCCGGAGAGTCGAAGGAAAGCTGGCAGTGACGCCGACTGCCGCGATATCAGCGGCTAGCAGCACTTAAAGCAAAGCGCCGAGGAAGGTCAGCGGGTATTCCAGGTCCGCTACCTTGCCGAGCAACCGTGTGCCCGACGGCTTCAGTATAGGCAGGCAGCCCGGGGATGCAACTTTGAATGCAAGGGCGTGGAATCGCCTTAAAAGTGCTGCATGGAACGCAAAACGCGGCCTTTTGGTCCTAGAAAGGAATTCCTATCGCAGTGCAACAAACTCACTTTTGTTTCTGCTATAATTCGCGCCGTGAGTTCGCACTGTGAGTTGTGCAACACGCCAGCCGGGTTCTTCCGGCAGGCGATACCGCCCCCGCTCTCAAGCTCTGCTCCCCGGTCCCGCCGACTGGCCTGCTTTATGTTGTCGTGTTGTTTGCTGCATCAAGGCCAAGTGGTGATACCCGACAGAACGCATTTCTCACCGACGTCGCCTCGTCTCCGATCCTGTTGAATAGCTCTATAGAGCTGTTTGCCTGCCAGGGACTGTCGCCCGGCCTTGTGCCCGGTGCCACCCTGCCTGCCGCCGTACTGCCAGCTGTGTCTGTCGTAACGGCCTCACCGATTGGCGCCGAAGCCTTTTTAAGACTTTGCACTGCGCCCGCCCCTGTTCGCTAGTTCGGCATGGGGTGCCATGCATTTAAAGAAAATTACGACATGACCCAGCACGACATTCGTGCGGAGCAAGATTTTGCCTCCGCCGCCGACGCATCGATCGAAGCCGCAGCCATCGCCACCCCCGCTATCCAGGAACCGAGCCCGCTCGACAAGCTCGACGCCATCCTCAGCCCGGAAGCCGCCGTGGCGCCTGCCGCTGTTGCCATCGATGCCGAAAACGGCTTCGCCAAGCTCGGCCTCGAAGAAGCCATTCTTCGCGCCCTGGTTGAACTGAACTACACCACGCCGACCCCGGTGCAGGCACAAGCGATCCCCGCCTTCCTGGCTGGTCGCGACCTGCTGGTTTCGAGCCAGACCGGCTCGGGCAAGACCGGCGCCTTCATCCTGCCGGCTATCCAGCGCATCAGCGAGAAGGCTTCGCCGAATCGCCCGCGTTCGGACGATCCGGTCAAGCGCATGAAGGGCAAGCGCCCCCGTCCGTCGCCGGCGCAACCCGCACTGCTGGTGCTGACCCCCACGCGCGAACTGGCCCTGCAAGTTACCGAAGCCACCGCCAAGTACGGCCGCCACCTGCGCCGCATCGTCTGCGCCAGCATCCTGGGCGGCATGCCTTACCCGAAGCAGCTCGCCGCGCTGTCCAAGATGCCTGACATCCTGGTGGCCACGCCGGGCCGCCTGCTCGACCACGTTGAAGCCGGCCGTATCGACCTGTCCCAACTGGACATGCTGGTATTCGACGAAGCCGACCGTATGCTCGACATGGGCTTCGCCGACGACATCGACGCCATCGTTGCCGCTACCCCGGCCACCCGCCAGACGCTGATGTTCTCGGCCACGCTGGACGGCCGCATCGCCCAACTGGCTTCGCGCCAACTGCGCGATCCGCAACGTATCGAGATCGCCGCGACCCGCGCCGACCAGAGCAATATCGAACAGCGCCTGCACTTCACCGACGACATGTCGCACAAGGAAAAGCTGCTGGACCACCTGCTGCGCGACACCACGCTCAAGCAAGCCATCGTCTTCACCGCGACCAAGCGCGATGCCGATTCGCTGGCCGAGCGCCTGTCGGACACCGGCTTCGCAGCCGGCGCGCTGCACGGCGACATGACCCAGGGCGCGCGCAACCGCACCCTGACCTCGCTGCGCCGCGGCAACCTGCGCATCCTGGTGGCAACCGACGTGGCCGCACGCGGCATCGACGTGCCCGATATCACCCACGTGGTCAACTTCGACCTGCCCAAGCAAGCCGAAGACTACGTCCACCGTATCGGCCGTACCGGCCGTGCTGGCCGCTCGGGCGTCGCCATCAACCTGGTGAACCACGGCGACATGTTCCAGTGGAAGCGCATCGAGCGCTTCACCAACAACCGTGTCGACGCATCGGTCATCGAAGGCCTGGAGCCGCGTCGCTCGCCGAAGCCGCGTTCGGGCTTCGCCGGCAAGCCGGGTGGCGACCGCGGTGGCTACCGTGGCAACAGCAATGGCGGCGGCTATCGCGGCGGTGAAAACCGCAGCTTTGGCGACCGCAAGTTCGGCGGCGGCGAAAGCCGCGGCTTCGGCAGCCGTGATGGCGCCGCGCGTCCCGCAGGCGATCGCCCGTTCGGCGACCGTGACGGCAACCGTGGCTTCGGCGACCGCAGCAGCCTGGGCAACCCCAATGGCAACAGCACCGGCTATCGTGGCCAGGGCGGCCAGGGCGCGGCCGGCGGCCAGCGCAGCTTCAACAACGAAGGCGGCGGCTATCGCGGTGGCGACAACCGTGGCTTCGGCAATCGTGACGGCGCAGCTCCCCGCAGCTTTGGCGACGGCAATCGTGGCGCCGGCTTCGGCGGCGGTGCAGCCGGCAATGGCGGCAACGGTGGCTACCGTGGCGGCGAAGGCCGCAGCTTCGGCAACCGCGATGGCAACCGTGACGGCGCGCCCCGCAGCTTCGGCGACGGCAACCGCGGCGGCTTCGGCGGCGGCCAGCGCAACGGCAACGGCAACACCGGCGGCCGCTCGCGTTTTGAGCGTTGATTCGGAGCGTTGATTCGGAACGTTAATGCGCCCGGCGCAATGGGCTCACCGCTTCGGCGGTGAGCTCTCGCAGCGCAAAGAAAAAGGCACCTTCGGGTGCCTTTTTCTTTGCGCTGGCCGCTTCAACCATCCGCGCTCGCCACGGGCAGCCAGCGCCCCGCTACATCGAACAACTGCGAAAGCCGACGAACGCGAAATCGTCCTCGGGCAACAGTGCCAAGCGCGCACGCGCATGACGCTGGCGCGCCGGGCTGGCGAAAGAGGTGCCCCGCACCACCTGGTGGCTGGCAAAGCAGTACACGTATTCCATATCGGCGGGGCTCGCCTCGAATCCCGCGTAGGGCTCGTACGGCGTCGCCGTCCACTCGCGCACCATGCCCCAGCGCAGGCCGCCGCGATCCTGGACGGCGGCCAGCTCCCATTCCGTTTCCATCGGCAGGCGCCGGCCCGCCCAGGCGCACCAGGCTTGCGCCTCGAACAGGCTGACGTGACGCACGGCCTCGTCAGGGTTCAACGTGCGCAGACTGCCGAAACGCAGGGCCATCCAGGCCCGCGACTCAGGATGACGGGCCCAGTAACGCGGCGCCGAGCGATCCTGCATCATCAGCCACTGGCGCCCCGCCGCCGACCACCACGACGCGCGCTCATAGCCGCCGTCCTCGACGAAATCGAGGAACTGGGCATTGCTGACCGGCGCGGCATCCATCTCGAAAGCCGGCACATAGGTGGGCTGCGCCGGCCGTTCATCGGGCAGCGCGAAGCCATCCGGCTCGTTCCAGCCCTGGATGAAACGCCCGCCGGGAAACTGCAACGTGCCGCCTTGCGGCACCGATACCGATGGCAGGGCAATCGCAGGCTCCACGGGGGCAACGCCCAGCGCCTGCAGCAGCGCGGCGATGGCCTCGCCCTGGCGGTCCTCGTGAAACAGCGCGCGGCGCCAGGCGTAGAGCGTGGCATCGCCATCGTCGGGCTGCGCCGCCAGCCGGCGCAGGACGGCATCGAGCACATCGGCGGCGTAACGCTTGACGACTGCCACGTCAGGCAGCGCCACCTCCCAGCGGGCATCGGAATCGATGCGATCGGGATCGAACCACTCATCCGCGCCGGTCAGCAGTGACGGCACACCAGCCACCTGCAGCCAGGCGCCATCGCGCTCGAGCGTGCGCACGTCGCGCAGGCACCACCATTCGGCATGCCAGGCCACGTGCCCGAGCGTCCAAAGCGGCGGGTCGGCAAACTCCTGGCGTGGCACCTCCCAGCCGCGCCGGGTCTGGCCAAAGGCTGCCAGCCAGGCCAGGGTGCGGTTGCGCGCTTCCACCAGTGCCTGTGCCAGGCCTTCGCGCGGCAGCCGCCGGGCGTCGGCCCAGACGGCCTTACCGCCGTTGAAATGAAGGTCGGGAAGCATGGAGAAGCCGCTCATCGAACACCCTGCCGGAGAATGGGATTCGCACCCGGTTGCGTGGCCCGGCGAGCCGCGTGCGCCATGCGCCGCACCTTTCGCCGGAGAGATGCGGGCATTATGACACCAGCCCCGCCCGCCCCCGCGCGGGCGGCCCGCAGGCTTCAGGCCCTGGCGTGGAACACCGCGAACCAGCCGCGCGGATCGGTCCACCAGACCGGATCGTCGAAGCCCGCAGCCTCGAGCAAGGCGGCGAAGTCGTCCGGGCGGTATTTATACGAATCCTCAGTGTGGATTTGCTCGCCCGCGTGGAAGTCGCGGCTGCCCTCGGCCCAGCGCACGGTGACCTCGCGCTCGGCTTGCAGGTGCATCTGGATACGCGAGCCCTCGCGGTCGAAGCTGGCCACATGACGCCAGTCCTCAAGCTGGAAGTCGCTGCCGACGATGCGATTCAGGTTGCGCAGCACATTGCGGTTGAAGGCGGAGGTCACGCCTAGCGGATCGTCATACGCGGCCACCAGCGCCTGCTCGTCCTTGAGCAGGTCCACGCCGATCAGCACGCCATCCCCCCTGCCCGCCGCGGCCCGCAGCCGCTGCAGCAAGGCCTGCGCCTGGGCCGGCGCGAAATTGCCGATGCTCGATCCCGGATAGAAGAACAGCCGGCGCCCGTGCCTGACTTCGGGCGGCAGGTCGAGCGGCACGCACAGGTCGGCGCCCAGGCCAAGCATGGGGATCTGCGGATGCTGCTGCTGCAGGCAGAACAGCGTGCCGCGCAGGAATTCCACCGAGATATCGAGCGCCACGTATTGTGCCGGCTGCAGGCTGCCGAAGAGCCGGGCCGCCTTCTGGCAGTTGCCAGCGCCAAGGTCGATCAGTACGCACCCACTGCCGGCGCGCGCGGCCATGGCGGGAGCAAATGCCGAAAAGACCGAGGCCTCGGTGCGCGTGGGGTAGTACTCGGGCAGGTCGGTGATGGCCTCGAACAGGCGGGAGCCGAGCACGTCGTAGAAGAATTTGGGGCTGATGCTGGCGGCGCCGGCAAGCAGGCCGCGCGTGATCTCGCCGCGTAGCGCGCCACTGTCCTCGTGGTACTGCTGGATGAAATCCAGCCGGGGCACCGGGTTCGGCTGTGCTTGGCCGTTGGCGACGACGACGCTGCTGGCGGGAGAGCCGTTGGGTTTCAGGGCAGAGGTGCCGTTGTGATTGGCTTGGGTGTGCTTGAGGCGTGCGTTCAGTGGATTCAGCGGGGTCGGGACTGCCGGCATGACGTTTCCTTGATGGTCGATGGGCACTACATAAAACCCCCAGGGGCCCGCACGTCACGGCATGCGCGGGGCTCGCACGGGATCCGCCTCCGGTGACGTCTGGGGCGCATCAGCCGATGCAAGTCTTCTCAGGATAGCTGGCGAGCGCGGAGTGTGCTTACCGCACTGCACAAAATCCTCCGCGCCGAAGCGCAAAAAGTGCTTCATGTTGCGCAGTAACAAGCCACCACAAAAAAGATGCAGCATCGTTTATAATCCGCCTCAGCGTATCTGCTTCGGGCCTGCCCCGAATTGGATCGCCCCTCAAAGGGGAGTAGCTCCGGGGCCATGCCCTTAGCACAATCGTCATTCCGGGACTGACAGTCTCCGGTTGTGCTGACCGCGCCAAGTACCATCGGCGGTCGAGCAAGACCTTTGCAACCTGGTTTCATGGTTTGCAAAGGCGCCTCCCAAGCCCCCCCACACATCATGTCTCCAGGCCAAACCGGTGCATACGCACGGCTCTTAGCTATTCGTTGTTCGAGGAGATTTCATGGAATGGTTCACCGATTTGTTCACGATGCAGTTCCTGACGGCACTGCTGTCCATCGTCGTCATTGACCTGGTACTGGCCGGCGACAATGCCATCGTGATCGCACTGGCGGCGCGCAACCTGCCGCCCCACCTGCAGAAGAAGGCCATCATCTGGGGGACCGTCGGCGCGGTCGTGGTTCGTTCGGCCATGACGGTCGGGGTGGTGTGGCTGCTCAAGATCCCTGGCCTGCTGCTGATCGGCGGCGCGGCCCTGGTGTGGATTGCCTACAAGCTGCTGTCCGACGACGGCAATGGCGATGAGCATGGCGCGGGCGCGACCACCCTGGTGGGCGCGATGAAGACCATCATCATCGCCGACGCGGTGATGGGCGTGGACAACGTGCTGGCTGTGGCCGGCGCGGCGCACGGCAGCTTCCTGCTGGTGGTGCTGGGCCTGCTCATCAGCATCCCCATCGTGGTGTGGGGCTCGAGCCTGGTGCTCAAGCTGATGTCTCACTTCCCCTCGATCATCTTCGTGGGTGCCGGCGTGCTGGCCTTCACGGCGGTCAAGATGATCGTGAGCGAGCCGCTGGTCAAGGCGTTCTTCAACACCAACGCCCTGGCTTACTACGGCCTGTTCGTGCTGGTCATCGGCGGTGTGCTGGGCGGTGGCTACCTGGTGCAAAAGCGCCGGGCTCCGGCTACGGCTGCGCAGTAATGCAGGATGAGGCCTGCGCCTGAGGGGGCTGGCCAATGAGAACGGGTCGCCGCGAGGCGGCCCGTTTTGCTTTGCGATAAAATGCCAAGTCTTTAGCAATTTGCTAATCGCTTGGCAGATTGCCCAGATACAGCGCACACTGCTGCCGCATCACTTTTTCCCCAACACCCGCGCCGATGAAACAGTACCTCGACTTCATGCGCCATGTGCAAGAGCATGGCACCGAAAAGGCCGACCGCACCGGCACCGGCACGCGCTCGGTGTTTGGCTACCAGATGCGCTTCGACCTGCGCGAAGGCTTCCCGGTGGTGACCACCAAGAAGCTGCACATGAAGTCGATCATTCACGAGCTGCTGTGGTTCCTGAAGGGCTCGACCAATATCCAGTACCTGAAGGAAAACGGCGTCAGCATCTGGGATGAATGGGCCGACGCAAACGGCGAACTCGGGCCGGTCTATGGCTCGCAGTGGCGCGCGTGGCCCACGCCGGACGGCCGCCACATCGACCAGATCAGCGACCTGATGACGCAGATCCGCAGCAATCCCGATTCGCGCCGGCTGATCGTGTCGGCCTGGAACGTGGGCGAGATCGCGCAGATGAAGCTGCCGCCCTGCCATGCATTCTTCCAGTTCTACGTGGCCGACGGCCGGCTGTCCTGCCAGCTGTACCAGCGCAGCGCCGATATCTTCCTCGGCGTGCCGTTCAATATCGCCAGCTACGCGCTGCTGACGCACATGATCGCGCAGCAGACCGGGCTCGATGTGGGCGATTTCATCTGGACCGGTGGCGACTGCCACATCTACAGCAACCACGCCGAGCAGGTGGCCACCCAGCTCGCGCGCGCGCCGATGGCGCTGCCGCAGCTGAAGATCCTGCGCAAGCCGGACAGCATCTTCGATTACAAGTACGAGGACTTCGAACTGGTGGGCTACGAATCGCATCCGGCCATCAAGGCACCGGTGGCCGTATGACGCTGTTGACCCTGATCGTGGCAAAGGCCCGCAACGGCGTGATCGGCCGCGACAACACCCTGCCCTGGCGCCTGCCGGAAGACCTGGCGCATTTCAAGCGCACCACCATGGGCGCGCCCATCGTGATGGGCCGCAAGACGTGGGAATCGATTGGCCGGCCGCTGCCGGGCCGGCGCAATATCGTGGTCAGCCGCAACCGCGACCTGCGCATCGAAGGCTGCGACGTGGCGAACTCGCTGGAAGACGCGCAGCGGCTATGCGTGGGTGTGGAGCAGATCTTCCTGATCGGCGGCGCGCAGCTATATGCCGAGGCCCTGCCCAGCGCGGACCGGCTGGTGGTGACGGAGATCGATGCGGATGTCGAAGGTGACGCGGTGTTTCCGCCCATCGACCCGCAGCAGTGGATCGCGACGCAGCGCGAGCGGCATCATTCGGAGGCGAACGGCTTCGACTACGCGTTCGTGACGTATGAACGCCCGCCCTCAGGCGAGGAATAACGGTCGGCTCAAACGCCTGGTTTGAGCGACCCTGACGTTGTTACCCGCGCGGCGGCCTGTTTCCAGGCCGCCGCTGTCGTTTTTAGTTGCCGGCGATAGTCATCTGCTCGATCAGGACCGAGCCCGTTTCCTTGGTGCCGCGCACCAGCGAATCGGCGCCAATGGCCACGATCTGCTGGAACATTTCCTTCATGTTGCCAGCGATGGTGATCTCTTCCACCGGATACTGGATCACGCCGTTCTCGACCCAGTAGCCCGACGCACCGCGCGAGTAATCGCCCGTCACGTAGTTCACGCCCTGCCCCATCAGCTCGGTCACCAGCAGGCCGGTGCCCAGCTTGCGCAGCATGCCGGCGAAATCGTCTTCCGGCGTGGTCAGCGTGCTGGAAAGCGTCAGGTTGTGCGAGCCGCCGGCATTGCCGGTGGTCTTCATGCCCAGCTTGCGCGCCGAGTAGGTGGAGAGGAAATAGCCCTCCACCACGCCGCCGCGCACCACATCGCGCGCGTGGGTCTTCACGCCTTCTTCGTCGAAGGGCGCGCTGCCCATGGCACCCGGCAGGTGGGGCTGCTCGTGGATATGGATATGCGGCGCAAACACCGCCTTGCCCAGCGTGTCGTGGAGGAAGGTCGACTTGCGGTACAGCGCGCCGCCGGACACGGCCTGCACGAAAGCGCCGAGCAGGCCGGCCGCCAGAGGTGCCTCGAACAGCACCGGGCAACGGCGCGTCGACAACTGGCGCGCATTCAGGCGGGCCAGCGAGCGTTCGGCGGCATAGCGGCCGATGTCCTCAGGCGCGGCCAGCGCGCCGGGAGCGCGCTTGGACGAGTACCAGTCGTCGCGCTGCATGCCGCTGCCGGTGCCGGCGATCGGCGCGCACGAAATAAAGTGGCGGGAATACGGGTAGCCGCCAGTGAAGCCGCGCGAGGTGGCCAGCACGAACTGCGAATGCTGGGCCGAGACGCTGGCGCCGTCGCTGTTGCGAATGCGCGGCGAGACCGCGAAGGCGGCCGCCTCGGAGCGGCACGCGAGCTCGATGGCTTGCTCGGCGTCGATATTCCAGGGGTGGAACAGGTCGAGGTCTTGCGGGTCGCGCTCGAGCAGTTCCTCTTCAGCCAGGCCGGCGCAATCGTCTTCCGCGGTGAAGCGGGCGATGTTGTAAGCCGCCTCGGCCGTGGCGCGCAGGGCAGCCGGCGAGAAATCCGAGGTGCTGGCGTTGCCGCGCCGCTGACCGATCATGACCGTGACGCCCATTACCTTGTCGCGGTTTTGCTCGATGGTTTCCACCTGGCCCTTGCGCACCGACACCGACAGGCCGCTACCCTCGGAGATCTCGGTAGCCGCGTCGGTGGCGCCCAGCTCGCGTGCCACCCGCAGCACATCGGCGGCCATCTCGCTCAGCTGGGCCTGGGTATAAGTGAAATGGGTGGTCTGGTCTGCGGATTGATCCATTGTGGGCGCGGTCATCAAAAGTCCAAACAGGAATCATAGCAAGATAAAATGCCAACCATGACGCGAAACACCCGCCCCTCCCCCCGGAACGCCTCCGGCTTCCCCGACCCGTTCACCCCCGAACCGGCCGACGACGACGACATGCTCAAGAGCAAGTCGCAGAAAAAGCGCGATATGCTCGCCCTGCAGGACCTGGGCGTGGAACTCGAAGCCCTGCCCAAGGACCGCCTGGCGCGCGTGCCCATGCCCGAAGCGCTGGCCGACGCCATCCGCGACGCGCGGCGCATCACCAACCACGAAGGCAAGCGCCGCCAGATGCAGTTCGTCGGCAAGGTCATGCGCAGGCTGGACGATGACGAGGTGGCAGCCATCCAGCGCGTGCTGGAAGGCTTCAAGGGCACCAGCAAGGCCGAGACGGCCAAGCTGCACCTGGTCGAGCGCTGGCGCGAACTGCTGCTGGCGGACGACGCCGCGCTGACGAAATTCCTGGCCGAGCATCCGGCCAGCGACGTCCAGACGCTGCGCAACATCATCCGCAATGCGCGCAAAGAGCACGAGATGAGCAAGCCGCCGCGCTACTTCCGCGAGCTGTTCCAGGCCATCAAGACCGCGCTGGAAAGCAAGCAGGCCGCAGCCACCGGCGAGCAGGAACCCGAGCCGGAAGCCGGCGAATAACCGACAACCAACAAGCAGCAACCAAGGAAATGGGGACAAGATGACGCAAACCACAACGCCCGCGCTGGTCCATCCCGTTGCCCGCAGGCACCCGGAAGAACTGCTGGTTGGCTTTGTCGCGATCTCCGACCGTGCCTCGAGCGGCACCTACCAGGACGAGGGCATCCCGGCGCTGCGAGACTGGTTCGGGCGCGCCCTGACCTCGCCCTGGAAGGCCGTGGAGCGTCTCATCCCCGACGAGCAGGCGCTGATCTCGCGCACGCTGATCGAGCTGGTCGACGTGGCCGGCTGCGATCTGGTGCTGACCACCGGCGGCACTGGCCCGGCCCGGCGCGACGTCACCCCCGAGGCTACGCTGGCGGTGGGGACCAAGGAAATGCCCGGCTTTGGCGAGCAGATGCGCCAAGTGAGCCTGCACTTCGTGCCCACGGCCATCCTGTCGCGGCAGGTGGCGGTGATTCGCGAAACCGCCAGCCGCGCGGCCCTGATCATCAACCTGCCGGGCCAGCCGCGCGCCATCCGCGAAACCCTGGAAGGCCTGCGCGGCGAAGACGGCAAACCCATCGTGCAAGGGATCTTTGCCGCGGTGCCCTACTGCGTCGACCTGATCGGCGGCCCCTATATCGACACCGACGAAGCCGTGGCCAAGGTGTGGCGCCCGAAGCACGCGACCCGCGCCAAGCCCGCGGCGTGAGCCAACTGGGGGGGCTTGAAGCTAGCGCAGTTAGTGCGGTTAGTGCAGTTAGCGCAGCCCCAGATACAACCCCACCGGCACGAACACCACGGCAGCGACATTGCCCAGCAGCACGATCGACGCCACCTGGTCCGGCTCCTGCCGGAAATGATCCGCCACCAGGAAGTTGAGCACGGCCGGCGGCAGCGACGCGAACACGAACAGCAGCCCGCGCTGGAGCTGGGTCAGCGGCACCACCTGCGCCAGCAGCAACGCGCAGGCGATGCCGGTCAGCGGACAGACCACGGCGCCGATCGCGCCCATGCCCCAGTTGCGCAGGCTCACGTCCTTCATGCGCACGCCGAGCGCGAACAACATCAAGGGCACGGTAGCGTCGCCCAGCAGCTTGATCGACTGGAACACAGGCTCAGGCAACGAGAACCATGGCCGCGCCAGCGACAAACCCACCCCCGCCACCGTTGCCAGCACCATCGGATTGCGCGCGATCTGCGTCATCGATGCGTGACGGTTGACGACCTTCATGCCGATGGTGAAATGCATCAGGTTGGACGCGGCGAACAGCGCCACCGCGGGAGCCAGCCCGACCGGCCCGAACGCGAACACCGATAGTGGCAAGCCCATGTTGCCGCAGTTGTTGAACATCATCGGCGGCACGAAGGTGCGCGGATCCGCCCCCAGCAGCCGCGCGCCAAGCCAGGCCAGCAGCCCCGAGCCCAGCACCACGGCGACCGCGCAACCGAGCAGCACAAGCTGGTCGGCCAGCACGAATTCCTTGCTGACGAAGGCGGACACCACCAGCAGCGGCGCGATCACATCGAGCGTGGCGCGGTTGATCCCGGACATGTCGGGATGCGCGCGGCGCCCGTATAGCCAGCCGACCAGGATGATCAGGATGACCGGCGTGATGATCGAGACGATGCGCGCGAGCATGGGCGGGCTGCCGTTAAGCCAAAGCGCCCCGCAGGGCGCCTTGGCAATGACATGGGTGGGGGAAGAATCAGGCGGCCGGGGAAGCCGGCGTTGCGCTCGCCTCGGCCGCGGGGGCGGCCGCCGGCGCCGACTGGCGGATGAAGTGCGTGCGGTAGTAGCGCAGCTCTTCCACGGACTCCAGGATATCGGCCAGCGCGGTGTGCAGCTGGCGCTTGATGAAGCCCTTGTGGATGGCCGGCTCCCAGCGCTTGCACAGTTCCTTCAGCGTGGAGACGTCGAGGTTGCGATAGTGGAAGAACGCCTCCAGCTTGGGCATGTAGCGCGCCATGAAGCGGCGGTCCTGGCAGATCGAGTTGCCGCACATGGGCGACTTGCCGGCCGGCACCCAGCGCTTGAGGAAAGCCAGCAGCTCGACCTCGGCCTGCGCCTCGGTCAGGGTCGAGGCCTTGACCCTGTCGATCAGGCCCGAGCGGCCGTGGGTGCCCTTGTTCCAGTTGTCCATGCCATCGAGCACGGCGTCTTCCTGGTGGATCACCAGCACCGGGCCTTCGGCCAGGATGTTGAGTTCGGAGTCGGTCACCACGATCGCGATCTCGATGATGCGGTCCGTGTCAGGCATCAGGCCGGTCATCTCCATGTCCAGCCAGATCAGGTTGTTTTCGCTCTTGACGGATTTGACGCCGCTGGGGACGTGGGTATTTTGGCTGGTCATCTGGACTGCAATCGAAAGAGAAGCAAAAGGGGGCGCGCCCGAGCCCCGGATCAGGAACAGGGGGCTGCGGGCACGAACAACTTATAATTCTCGCATATCCGCCGCCGCAGCCGGTTCCAATGCGCCCGGAAACCCGCTTCGGCGGTCCGGCCGCCACCGCGCACGCCAAGGCTTCCCACGACAAGGCCCTGCCCGATGTTCACGTTTCTGTTCCTAGCCGCCCTGATGCTGATGGTGCTGACCAAGCTCTGGCTGGCCGCCCGCCAGGTGCGCCATGTGGCGCAACACCGTCATGCGGTCCCTGCCCGCTTTGCCGACACCATTTCGCTGTCCTCGCACCAGAAGGCGGCCGACTACACCATCGCCCGCACCCGGCTGTCGATGCTGGAGGTGCTGGCCGGCGCCGCGCTGCTGATCGTGCTGACCATGCTGGGCGGGCTGCAGTGGATCAACCAGTTCTGGATCGACACCTTTGGCCCGGGATACGCCTACAGCGTGGCCCTGATTGCCAGCGTGGCCGTGATCGGCGGCCTGGTCGACCTGCCCTTCTCGCTCTACGGGCAATTCGGCATCGAGCAGCGCTTTGGCTTCAACCGCATGAGCTGGAAGCTGTACCTGGCCGACATGCTGAAGATGACCGCCGTTGGCTGCGTGCTCGGCCTGCCCTTGCTGCTCGCCGTGCTGTGGCTCATGGCCCATATGGGCGAGTACTGGTGGGCGTGGACCTGGCTGACGTGGATCGCCTTCACGATCTTCGTGCAGATGATTGCCCCGTCGGTGATCATGCCGCTGTTCAACCGCTTCGAGCCGCTCGCCAACGCTGCGCTGGAAGCCCGCATCACGCGCCTGCTGCAGAAGTGCGGCTTTCGCAG
Organism: Cupriavidus sp. CuC1; assembly: GCF_044627735.1. Classification (NCBI taxonomy): domain Bacteria; kingdom Pseudomonadati; phylum Pseudomonadota; class Betaproteobacteria; order Burkholderiales; family Burkholderiaceae; genus Cupriavidus; species Cupriavidus sp. CuC1. The sequence goes on from NZ_JBIUHC010000037.1 coordinate 29,964, forward strand.
CCGCGGCCTGTTCGTAATGGACGGCAGCAAGCGCAGCGCGCACGGCAATGCTTACTTCACCGGGTTCGGCGCGGCCAAGCGCATCGTCTTCTTTGACACCCTGATGGAGCGCCTTGCCGACGACGAGATCGAAGCGGTTCTCGCGCACGAGCTTGGCCACTTCAAGCGGCGCCATATCCTCAAGGGCATGCTGGTCAGCTTTGCACTGAGCCTGGTCTTCCTCGCCGCGCTGGGCTGGCTTTCCAGCCGCACGTGGTTCTACACCGGCCTGGGCGTGCTGCCCAATCTTGGCACCACCAATCACGCCCTTGCCCTCGTGCTCTTCTTTCTGACCTTGCCGGTGTTCACCTTCCTGCTCGGTCCCCTGGCGAGCCAGACCTCGCGCCGCCATGAGTTCGAGGCGGATGCGTTTGCGGCCGGCCAGACCGATGCCGGCCACCTGGTCTCGGCCCTCGTCAAGCTCTACAAGGACAATGCCTCTACTTTGACCCCCGACCCGATCTATAGCGCCTTCTATTACTCGCACCCACCAGCAGCACAGCGGATCGACCGCCTGCTGGCGCACGCATGAGCCGCGCCGCCAGCCGGGGAGGCCCGCAGCGCGCCGCAAGCCCTGCCAAAGCCAATGCCAATGGCGCCGCCGCCGAGGAAGCGCTGATCGTTGCCGCGCACGGCCGCCACTATGTGATCGAGCTGGACGACGGCAGCCGCCTGCACGGCTTCCCGCGCGGCAAGCGCAGCGAATGCGCGGTCGGCGACCGCGTCACCATCGAGCGCGCCGCGTCCGACCAGTGCGTGATCACCGGCTTCAAGCCGCGCAAGAACCTGCTGCATCGATCGGACCAGTTCAAGTCCAAGCTGCTCGCCGCCAATATCGACCAGGTGGTGATCGTGCTGGCGACCGAGCCGGGCTTCTCGGAAGACCTGCTGGGCCGCGCGCTGGTGTCCGCCGAAGCACTGGGCATCCGCCCGCTGATCATCCTCAACAAGATCGACCTGACCGAGCGGCTGGAAGAAGCGCGCGGCCGGCTCGAGCTGTACCGCGGGCTGGGCTACGAGACGCTGTTCCTGTCGGTGCACGGATCGCCGGAAGATACGCTGGCGCAACTGCGCCCGCAGCTGGCGCACCGCGCCAGCATCCTGATCGGTCAGTCGGGCATGGGCAAATCCTCGCTGCTGAACCTGCTGATCCCGGGCGTGGAAGCGCAGACGCGCGAAATCTCCGCCAAGCTGGATTCGGGCAAGCACACCACCACCTTCACGCGCCTCTACCACCTGCCCGCCAGCGTGGATGGCGAAGTGGACAGCGAAGTGGACGGCAAGGACGGCGTGGATCCGCAAGCGCGCCAGCGCGGCTGCCTGATCGATTCGCCGGGCTTCCAGGAGTTCGGCCTGCACCACCTGAGCGAAGGCATGCTGGAGCGCGCGTTTCCCGAGTTCCGCCCGCGCCTGACCGAGTGCCGGTTCTACAACTGCCACCACATCAACGAGCCTGGCTGCGGCGTGCTGGCGTCGATGAAGGCCGGCGAGATCTCGGGACGGCGCCACCAGCTCTACACGCAACTGCTGCACGAATCCCGCCAGCAAAAGCCGTGGTAAGGTAATCGGGTGCGCCGCATGCGGGCATACGAGCATGCGGCGCACCCGATCCCGATGAAACTACTGCTATCCACCCCATCGCTGGTCCATGCAGCGCACTGCCAGAACGTGCTGGAGGCGGCCGGCATCCGTGCCGACCTGCGCAATACCTGGCTGGCCGGCGCCATGGGCGATATCCCGTTTCGCGAGAGCGCGCCCCAGGTCTGGCTGATCGACGATGAACGGGAGGCCGAGGCCTGGGAGGTATTGCGCGCCGCCGCCAATCCGGCGCCGGGTCCGCGATGGGCCTGCGTGTCCTGCGGCGAATGGCACGAGGCGCAGTTCGGCTCGTGCTGGCAGTGCGGCGCGCCGCGGCAACCCTGAAGCAAAACGCCCGCGGCAAGCGCGGGCGTCGATGGTCAATGGGTACAGCGGGATTGGCTCAGCCCACCCAGAGCGCCAGTGACAACATCGCCAGCAGCAGCATCCACAGCACCACCGCACGCCACACCAGGCCGATGGCCGATTGCAGCGTGCGCACGTTTGGCTCCATGCCGAATTCCGGCGCAACTGCCTCGGGCTCGGTGTCGTCTTCCATGCCTGGCGCATAGTCCACCGCCGGACCGGCCAGGCTGGTGCGCAGCACCACGGTAGAACTTTCCTCTGCCAGCGGCACGCCCAGGCGCACGCCAAGCGCGCCGCCGCCGCTGGCAAGCAGGATGCCGTTGACGGCATCGTTCCACTTGCGCGCGTGGTTGCGCCATGCGTAGACCGCGTCCTCAAAATTGCCGACGATGGCAAAGCCGACCGAGGTCAGCCGCGAGGGAATCCAGTCCAGCAGGTAGAAGGCGCGCGCGGCAAAGCGGCCCAGCGCGGGGCTGCGCTCCGTGGACGGGATATTCCAGTGACGGGCGAGGTACTCGGCGATGCGGTACAAGACCACGCCGCCCGGGCCGATCGGCACCAGGAACCAGAAGAACACCCCGAACACATGCCGGTGCACCGCCACGATGGCGGCTTCCAGGGTGTGCCGGACGATTTCCGTGACCGGCATTTCGATGGTTTCGAGGCCGGTCCACTGGTGCAGCAGCGCGCGGGCGCGCGGCAGGTCGTCGCGGTTGAGCGCTTCGTGGATATCGGTGAAGAAGTGGCTGAACTGCCGGAAACCGAGGGTGAGGTAGAGCAGCAGGACATTCCACACCAGCGTGAGTGCCACGCTGATGGAGGCCAGCAGGTAGTGCACCACCATGGCGGTCAGCGTGAGCGGCAGCACCACAGTGAACCAGGCCAGCGCGGTATCGCGCGGCCGCCCGGTGTCAAAGGCATGCTCGGCGCGCTCGGCAAGAACGCGCACGATGTCGTAGATCGGATTGTTGCGGCCCAGGGCGCGGAACTGCTCGGCGATCAGCGCGAGGAGAACGGATACAAATGTCATCTCTGGTCTGGGTGTCGATGGCCAGGGCGCATCAGGCGGCGCGTGTGCCGGGCTGATCGCTTATCTATAGCAAGACGATAGCATACGGCAAACCCGCCCAGACAAGGCACCGCAGCCCGCCGGCTGAGCGGGCGGGCTGCAGGCTGCCGAAGCAACGCCTCAGGGCAGATCAAATACCAGCACTTCGGCACCATCGCCGTGGGTCAGGGTCACGGCCTCGGCGCCTTCCAGCTGTGCGGCATCGCCCGCTTCCAGCGCCTTGCCATTGACGGTGACGCGGCCACGCGCCACATGCACATAGGCGCGCCGCTTGGGCGCCAGCGCCAGCGTGGCGGACTCGTCACCATCGAACAAGCCGGCATACAGGCGCATGTCCTGGTGGATCACCACCGAGCCCTCGGCGCCGTCACGGCTGCCCACCAGGCGCAGCCGGCCGCGCTTGTCGGCCGCCGGGAAGTGCTTTTCCTCATAGCCGGGCTTCAGGTCGGCCTTCTCCGGCAGGATCCAGATCTGCAGGAAGTGCGTGGTGTCGTGCGCAGCGTGGTTGTACTCCGAGTGCCGCACGCCGGTGCCCGCGCTCATGCGCTGCACGTCGCCGGGGCGAATCACGCTGCCGTTGCCCATGCTGTCCTTGTGGGCCAGCTCGCCTTCCAGCACATAGCTGATGATTTCCATGTCGCGGTGGCCATGGGTGCCAAACCCCATGCCCGGGGCTACACGGTCTTCGTTGATGACGCGCAGCGGCCCGAACTGGACGTGCCTGGGATCGTAGTAATCCGCGAAGGAAAACGTATGGTACGACTTGAGCCAGCCATGATCGGCATAACCACGTTCACCCGCCTTTCTGATTTCAATCATTTTGACGGCCCTCCTTCAGGCCACATCGGCATCAGGAACCGGTCTAAACCTAGTCCTGGCCTTGCGCTACGTTTCAATACTAGGCAGTTTAGAGCGGCAGGCGTATATTAAGCAGGTCGATCTTAGAAGCATTCATTCAGAATTTCTGAACATGGCACTCTCTCTCGAATCCCTGGAAGTTCTTGACGCCATCGAGCGCAAGGGCAGCTTTGCCGCCGCCGCGCACGAGATGGGCAAAGTGCCCTCCGCGCTCACCTACGTGGTGCGCAAGCTGGAGGAAGACCTGGACGTGCTGCTGTTTGACCGCCGCCGCCACCGCGCCGAGCTCACGCCCGCCGGGCGCGCCCTGCTGGACGAAGGCCGCCACCTGCTGCATGCCGCCGACGACCTGGCCCGCCGCGTCAAGCGGCTGGCCACCGGCTGGGAAGCCGCGCTGACCATCGTGGTGGACGACCTGATCAACTTCCGCGCCCTGCTGCCGGTGATCCAGGACTTCTACAACGAGAACGATGCCACCCGGCTGCGCTTTGCCAAGGAAGTGCTGGGCGGCGCCTGGGATGCGCTGGTCAGCAGCCGCGCCGACCTGGTGATCGGCGGCGCCTACGATGCGCCCAGCACCCAGGGCTTCCAGGTGCGCCCGCTCGGCTCCATGCCGTTTGTCTTCGCGGTGGCCGCGCATCACCCGCTGGCGACCGAGCCCGGCCCGCTGACCACGCTGCAGATCGCCAAGCACCGCATCGTGGCCGTGGGCGATACCTCGCGCAACCTGCCGGCCCGCACCCATGGCGTGCTCGCCGGGCAGGACGTGCTGGTGGTGCCCACCATGCGCGACAAGCTCGAAGCCCAGATCCGCGGCCTGGGGTGCGGCTGGCTGCCGGCGCCCATGGCGCAGCCCTTTATCGAAAGCGGCGTGCTGCAGGCGCGCGAAACCCTGGAGGTGCGCGCCCCCGGCAACTTCAAGGTAGCCTGGCGCACCAACACGCGCGGCAAGGCGCTGCAATGGTGGGCCAACAAGCTGGAAGACCCGCGCCTGGCGCAAGCCCTGCTCCAGCAGCAACCGGGCCAGCCTGACTAACCGCCCGACCCACACCTGTTTTCGCCATGCCTACCCGACCGAGCCCGGCGCCCGGCTACCGGGGCCGCTTTGCGCCCTCCCCCACCGGCCCGTTGCATATGGGCTCGCTGGTCACCGCGCTGGCCAGCTGGCTCGACGCGCGCGCCCACCTTGGCAGCTGGCTTGTACGCGTCGAGGACATCGACTATCCGCGCTGCGTGCGCGGCGCGGACCAGCAGATCCTGCGGGCACTGGCGCGCCTGGGCCTGCATCCGGACGAGCCGCCGCAATGGCAGAGCCGGCGCGAAGCGCTGTACGCCGAGGCACTGCGCAAGCTCGATGCCGACCACCGGACTTATCCCTGTGGCTGTTCGCGCAAGGAGATCGCCGACTCGCTGCTGCACGCGCGCGCGCGCCACCAGACGCTGGGCTATCCCGGTACCTGCCGCGACGGCCTGCATGGCAAGCCGCCCCGCGCCTGGCGGGTGCGGGTGCCGGACGGCGACGCCGCGCTGATCTGCTTCGACGACCGCTGGCAAGGCCGGCAATGCCAGGACCTCGCGACCGAGCTCGGCGACTTCGTGCTGCGCCGTGCCGATGGCTTGTGGGCCTATCAGCTGGCGGTGGTGGTCGACGATGGCCACCAGGGCATCACGCATATCGTGCGTGGCGCCGACCTGCTCGACTCCACGCCGCGGCAGATCCACCTGCAGCATCTGCTAGGGTTGCCCACGCCGTCGTACCTGCACGTGCCGGTGGTGACCAACGCGCTAGGCGAGAAGCTCAGCAAGCAAAGCGGCGCGCAGGCCATCGACGATCTCGATCCGCTGGCGGCACTGCGCATGGCCGGCGCGCACCTGGGCCTGGCGAGCGCGGCGCAATCGGTGCAGAGCTGGCTGAGCGACGCCACGACCGGCTGGGCGGCCTTGCTGGAACGCCTGCCTGCCTTAGCGCACGGCGAAGCGACGACACACACCTGAATGGCATGAAGTCCAAAACAAGAAAGGCGCCCGAGGGCGCCTTTCTTGTTTGCTGCAGCGGCAGCGATTCGCTACGTGTCGCGCCGGCCCGTTCAGGACTTGCGCGGCACGCCGCCGAGCAGTGCCGCCAGCTGCCGCTTGGGCGCCGGACGGCCGCGGCCAAAGGCGGCGGCATTGTTGTCCGTCACGTCGGGCTGCGCGGCAACCGCCGCGGCGCTCGGCTCGTAAGGACGCGTGAAGAAGGAATCGTCGGAGGACGGGCGGAACGCATTGCGCGAGCTGGCCGGATCGTTGCGGCGCGCACGCGGCTCTTCGCCGTCGCCATTGGCGCGCGGGCGGCGCACTTCGGTGCGGGCACGGCGGCGGTCGTTCTCTTCGGCGCGGGTGCCAGCGCCGGTGGGGTCGAAGCCTTCCAGCGGCGTACGCGGGATGCTGCGCTTGAGCAGCTTCTCGATATCGACCAGCAGGCGCTCGTCGCCCGGCACGTAGATCGACATGGCATCGCCGCTGGCGCCGGCACGGCCGGTACGGCCAATGCGGTGGATGTAGTCTTCGGCGCTGAACGGCAGGTCGAAGTTGATCACGCAGGGCATGTCGGGAATGTCGAGGCCGCGCGCCGCCACGTCGGTGGCGACCAGTGCGTCGATCGAGCCTTGCTTGAAGCCTTCCAGCGTCTGCATGCGCTCGGTCTGGGTCTTGTCGCCGTGGATGGCGGCGGCGTTGATGCCCTCGCGCTCCAGGTGGCGCGCCAGGCGCGAGCAGCCGATCTTGCTGTTGACGAAGACGATGCACTGGCGCGACATGCCTTCGGCGGCGCGCTTCTTCAGCAGGTGCACCACGGCGCCCTGCTTGTGGCCGTCTTCGACCTGGAACACGGTCTGGCGCACGTTCTCGTTGGCCGAGTTGCTGCGCGCCACTTCGATGGTGACCGGCTGGCGCAGGTAGCTGGCGGCCAGCCGCTTGATTTCGTTCGAGAAGGTGGCCGAGAACAGCAGCGTCTGGCGCTGTGCCGGCAGCAGGTTGATGATGCGCTGCAGGTCGGGCAGGAAGCCCATGTCGAGCATGCGGTCGGCCTCGTCCAGCACCAGCATCTGCACTTGCGACAGGTTCACCGACTTTTGCTGCACGTGGTCGAGCAGCCGGCCCGGGGTTGCCACCAGGATTTCCACGCCGCGGCGCAGGGCCTCGGTCTGCGGGTTCATGTCGACGCCGCCGAACACCACCGTGCTGCGCAGGTCCGTGAAGCGCGCGTAGCGGGCCACGTTGTCGTAGACCTGGTCGGCCAACTCGCGGGTGGGGGTGAGCATCAGGACGCGCACCGGATGGCGGGCCGGCGAGGCGCTGGCGCTGGCCAGCGGCAGCAGGCGCTGGATGATCGGCAGCGCAAAGCCAGCGGTCTTGCCGGTGCCGGTCTGGGCCGCGCCCATCACGTCCTTGCCCTGCAGCACCACGGGAATCGCCTGCTCCTGGATGGGAGTGGGCTTGGTGTAGCCCTGCTCGGACAGCGCGCGCTGGATGCGAGCATCTAGCCCGAAGCTGTCGAAGGTGATCTCGGGGGTGGTCTGGTCAGTGGTCGTAGTCGTCATGGTTTCCGTGTCTTGCAGGAGGCGAACCCGGCGCCAACGGACACGCGTCTTGAACCGAGCGGGCGAGATCTGCGCATGGATTTAAGGGCCGGCCACGTGGGGCGCGCTGTGCTGGCGCACGCCACTGCAAACCGTCGTCTGTCCGTGCCTTGCGTGGGCCCTTGCGTGGGCAATTCCGCCGCGCGATCAATAGCTCATGTAAATCAAAGACTTAGATTGTAGCATTAGCGGCCCATTTAAGGGTAGTACGGGTGTGGCGGCAACGCCAGTTTCGGCGTTGCGGATTTCAACTTTATGTCACCAGCCGTGTTGCCGTTAAGTCCCGGCGCCTGGCCGCCGCCCTTATCCGGCAAGCGCGCTGGATCGTAGTTGTCATTTTTTGTTTTCAAACGTATACAAACGATGACGCGCGACCTATGCTTGGTTCCAGTGAGTCACTTCAGGCCGCTGGCCGATCCCGATGCAAACCGTCTCCGTCCGAATCCCCGAAGAAGACCTCGCCTGGCTGGCCGGCATCCAGCTGGCCGGCGCCAGCAGTCCCAGCGACAAGATCCGCGCCCTGCTTGCCGATGCGCGCCGGCGCGCCGACGGCTCAGGCGACTACGTCGGCTGCGTCTCGCTGCTGCGCGAGCAAGTGCGCCCCCTGCTCGAGGCCACGCAGGCCCTGGAGCACGACCACCAACTGCACTCAGCCATCGTCCCGCTGCTGGCCATGCAGCTGCCCGAGCTGATGGCCAGCCTGATTGCCGGCGTGCCTGCCGGCGACCAGGCCCCGGCGCAGGCGCGCGACCTGGAGGCGCGCCTCACCGCCCGCGCCATGCGCATGCTGCTGGGCCTGCTGCGCCTGGGGGTGACCCAGCGCACGCCAGCCTACGACCCCGCCGTACTGGACGCCTATATCCCGGAAGTGTTAGAACTGGCAAAACTGATCCAGAGCGCCCGGCAAGCCACCTGAAATTCCTTACTTTTGTGTTGCGCCATCGCCGCCCAAGCGGCGTCTTATCGAGCAGGCCAAGGTGACGGAAATCGCCGAGCAGGAAAAGGCCATCGTGATCGCTGCCAAATCGGAGGCGCAATCGCAGGCGCAGGGCCGCGCCAATGAGGCGCTGGCCGAAGCCGTCAAGGCCGAGCAGATGGTGGAGACCACGCGGCGCACGGCGGAGGCCGACCGGGCCAAGCAGGTGGCCCTGATCGAGGCGGCGCAGGAAGCCGAGACGCAGGCCGTGCACGTCACCACCAAGGCCCGCGCAGAGCGCGAGGCCGCGCAGATGCAGGCCACTGCCATCGTCGAACTGGCGGAGGCCGCGCGCAAGAAGGGCCTGGCCGAGGCCGAAGCACAGCGCGCGCTCAACGACGCCATCAACGCGCTGTCGTCCGACCAGACCAGCCTGAAGTTCAAGCTGGCGCTGCTGCAGGCGCTGCCGGGCGTGATCCAGCAGACCGTGGAGCCGATGAAGGCGATCGACGGCATCAAGATCATCCAGGTCGACGGCCTCAATCGCGGCGGCTCGGCGGGATCCGGCGACGCGGGCAACGGTGGCGGCAATGGCAGCAACGGCAATGGCAACGGCAATCTCGCCGAGCAGGCGATGTCCGCCGCGCTGTCCTACCGCGCGCATGCGCCGCTGATCGATTCGCTGCTCAAGGAAGTGGGCCTGACCGGCGGCTCGCTGCAGGGCCTGGTTCCCGGCCTGGCCGCGGCAGCCTCGCACACGGACGACGCGCAGGTCTTGCCGCTGAAGCACGCCAACTATGCAGGCAACGCCTCGAAGGTCGAGCCGGGAAGCAACGCCAGCAACTGATGGCTGGCTGGCTGACCAGCTAGCGGGTTAGACAACGGACTAGACAACGGGCCGCATGCATCCACTGCATGCGGCCCGTTTTGCTTTAGCGGCTCTGGCGCTTGATCCAGCTTCGCGCCCGACTCCGCCACCAGCGACGACCAGCCATGAGGCCCGGACAAGCGGCACGTAACGTATGAAAACGTCTGTCTCTTGAGGGCACGCCGAAACCGCGGTTGGGTTGAAAAGAAAAAGGCCGGACCAACTCGCGTGTCCGGCCTTCCTCCACGACCGATCCAGTCGTGGCCGGCAACGATCGATTCAACCTGCCAATCTCAGTCGCTCTTGATGCCGTTGTCCTGGATCACCTTGCCCCACTTCTTGTAATCGCTGCGCATGCGCGACGCCAATTGCTCCGGCGGCTGGTAGGCAGCGACCGTGCCCGCGCCCAGCATCTTTTCCTGCACCATGGGATCCGCCAGTGCCGCCTTCAGTTCGGCCGACAGCTTGGCGATCACGTCCTCGGGCGTGCCGGCGGGTGCCAGCAGGCCGCCCCAGGCGGTTGCCTCGAAGCCGGGGAAGCCTTGCTCCGCCACCGTCTTCACATCCGGCGTGAAGCTCACGCGCTTGGCCGAGCCCACCGCGATGGGGCGCAGCTTGCCGGCGTTGATATGCGGCAGCGCCGCGATCATGTCCGAGAACATCATCGGCACCTGGCCGGCCAGCAGATCGGAGATCGCCGGCGCGCTGCCCTTGTAAGGCACGTGCTGCACATCGAAGTGCCCGAGGCTCTTGAGCAGCTCGGTGGACAGGTGACCGAAGCTGCCGTTGCCCGCGCTGGTGTAGTTGAGCGCGCCGGGCTTGGCCTTGGCGCGGGCGATGTACTGCTGCAGGCCGGTCACGTCCGGCATGGCCTGCGGATTGACCACCATCACGATGGGCAGGTCGTAGGCGGAGCCGATCGGCGTGAAATCCTTGAAGATGTCATAGCCCTTGCGGCTGATCAGGTGCGGCGCCAGCAACGTGGGCGTGGCCAGCACCATCAGCGTGTAGCCATCCGGCGCGCTCTTGGCGACGGCTTGCGCCCCGATCGTGCCGGAGGCGCCCGGGCGATTGTCCACCACCACGGTCTGCTTCAGCGATTCGCCCATCTTCTGGCCGATGATGCGCGCGGCGGTATCGGTCGGGCCGCCCGGCGGGAACGGCACCACCAGGCGGATCGGCTTGGTGGGATAGGCCTGCGCGAATGCCTGGGGCGCGCACAGCGGCAGGGCTGCGCCCAGGATGGCCGCGCCCAGGCGGCGCGAAAAGATACGACGGTTTGTCTTCTGCATGATGAACTTGAAACGTAATCCAGCAATGACGCGTGCCGGCTCCACAGCCCGCGCGTGTCGACGATCCAGCAAAAACCAACGGGAAAGACGGGACAAAGCTTCGATGGCCTCCTCCATGACCGGTCATGGCCGGTCGCTTGTTATCGGGCCGCTGGCCGGCGGGCCAAGGCTCGCCGGCTTCATGGCATCAAAGCGTTGGAGCGTTAGGGCGTCAGAGCTTCAGCGGCCCGGCGCGGAACAGCCGCGCATCCATGGTGCGCAGGTCAGGCGCCACGCTGACCGCGGTGGCGCACTGGTCCAGCACATCGCGCTGCAGGTCGATGCCCGGCGCGATTTCGATCAGGGTCAGGCACTCCGCGCCGATGGCATCGGGCCGCATCTCGAAGACGGCGCGCTCGGTGATGTAGAGCACGGGGATGCCCAGCGAGGCCACATAAGGGCCGTTGAAGCTGAGGTGCGAAACCTGCGGCACGATCTTTTTCACGCGGCCTTCGCGCGTGATGCGCAGCGAGCCATTCTCGGCGCGCACCTCCAGGCCGCCGGCGGTGAGCGTGCCGACGAAGACCACGGCCTTGGCGCTCTGCGTGATGTTGATAAAGCCGCCGACGCCGGCAATCAACGCTTCGGCGCCTTCGCCGAACTTGCTGACATTGACGTTGCCGTGCCCATCCAGCTCGGCCAGCCCGAGGATGGCGAGATCGATGCCGCCGCCCTCATAGAAATCGAACTGCGCCGGCTGGTCGACGATCGCTTCCGGATACGCCGACGCGCCAAAGCTGAGGCCGTCGGCCGGCGTGCCGCCGATCGGGCCGGCTTCCACCGTGAGCGTGAAGCCGTCGACGCCGGCCTCCACCGCCAGCATGCCGACGGCGGCTGGCATGCCAACCCCGAGGTTGACCACGCGCGGCTGCCGGCGCGCCAGCTCCAGCACCGCGCGCCGCTGCACGATGGTGCGGGCGTCGAGCACGGACGGCATCTCGGGCGCAGGGGCGCCGGCGGTGCTGGCACCTTCCCCTTGCCAGGGCGTCACGTAGGCCGGATTGAACTGCTCCGCGAACGTCATCTGGTGATGCGCCGGGTTCTCGCTCACCACCACGTAGTCGACCAGGATGCCGGGCACGTGGATGGCCTGCAGGTTGTCGTGGTGATCCACCAGCGACTCCACCTGCGCGATCACGATGCCGCCGGAGTTGTGCGCCGCCTGCGCCATCGCCAGCAGTTCGTGGTGGAAGGCCTCGCGGTGCGTGCTCAGGTTGCCGCGCGTATCGGCGGCGGTGCAGCGAATCAGCGCGCAGTGGATCGGGAAGCTCGGATAGAACAGGTATTCGTCGCCGCGGAAATCGACCGCCTCGACCCAGTTCGCACGGCCCTCGGCAATCGCCGCTTGCGCGCTGCGGTTGATGGCGCCGCCGTGGTAGCGGCTGTCCTGCGCGGTGCGCGGATCGACAAAGGTGTGCAGGCCGATCTTGGTCAGCACGCCGGGCTTGCCGCCGGCGATGGCGCGGTACAGGTGCGTGAGCACGCCTTGCGGCAGGTTGTAGCCCTCGCACGCCTCGGCCATGGCGAGCGTGGCCAGGCGCGTGGCGGAGCGCCAGTGCCCGCCCACGATGCGCCCGGTCATGCCGGCATTGCCGAAGTGGTTGACCCCGCGCGCGCCCCGGTCGCCCTGCCCCGCCGAATACACCAGCGTCAGGTCGCGCGGCATGCCCGTCTCCAGGAAACGGCGCTCTAGCGCGTCCGTCACCGCTTCGGCATGGCCGGCGCCAACGAAGCCTGCGCTGGCCACGGTCCACTGGGATTGCACGAGCGCAGCAGCCTGCTGCGCGCTGATGACCTTCATGGCTGTCTCCATCGTGTTCTTCTTGGCGCCACGTGCTGCCTGCACGCGCTGCGCCGGACCGAATTCCGCGAACATTTGTTCGCAAAAAGCCTATCATACGTAGTCATGCCGGCATCGCGCAAGTGCGTTCAGCGCACTAAAATCACCCTATTTCCGCCTCCTCACTCCATGAACAGCCCCGAAACGCCCCTGGCCAACCCGCAGAAAAAGGAAGAGCTGCTCGATTCGCTGACCAATGGCCTGGCACTGCTGCGCCTGTTCGCCTCCGGCGCCGGGAGCCTCACCATGCAGGATGTAGCGGAGCAGCTCGACGTGACCCGCGCCGCGGCGCGGCGGCTGCTGCTGACCCTGCAGCACAACGGCTATGTCGCGCAGGATGGCCGGGACTTTTCCATCACCCCGCGCGTGATGGACCTGGGATACGCGTACTTTGCATCGATGAACCTGCCGCAGCTGGCCGGGCCTTACCTCAAGGCGCTCTCCGAGCAGGCGGAGGAAACCTGCTCGCTGGGCGTGCTCGACGGCGAAGCGGTGGCGCTGGTGGCGCGCGAAGAACCGCCGCAGATCCTGCGGGTCGACATGGGCGTAGGGCGGCGCATGCCGGCCTACGCCCACTCGCTCGGCCGCGTGCTGCTGGCCGGGCTGGACGACAAGGCGCTGGAGGCTTACCTTGCCACCGCGCAGTTGCGCAAGCTCACCCCGTTCACGGTCAGCTCGCGCACGGCGCTGGCGCGCACGCTCAAGCAGGTGCGCAGCGACGGCTACTGCACGTTGATCAGCGAACTGGTCGACGGCTTCGCCGGCATCTCGGTGCCGGTGCGCGCGGAGTCCGGCAAGGTGGTGGCGGGACTGGGCTTCAGCATGGTGCTCGGCAGCCGGGATGCGGCGCACCTGGAGCAGCACTACCTGCCGGCGCTCAGGCACGCCGCAGGAGAGATCGAGGCGTTGCTGCGACGGCGCTGAAGGCTTGAGTGCCCAAGCGAGGCACAACCGAGGCACAACCGCTGCACGAAGCCTAGAATGGGAAACGGGTCAAGGCCGGCATGAATCGCACTTGAAAGCATCACCGCATGACTATCAGACCGCTCGACTGGGCGCGTGACGGCGCCGGCATCCTCAAGCTCGACACCACCTACGAGACCGATCGCATCTATGCGGTCAAAAGCGGCCCGCTGGGCATCTGGCTCGTGGAGCAGGTGCTGGGCCAACCCGTGCTCAACCACTACGACCCATCCGGTTTCGAGCAAGACTGCGCCAGGGCCGACCATGCGCTGGTCTTCGAGAGCGCGAGCGGCGATATCGGCGGCTTTGCAGCCGTCAGGCTGGAGGCCTGGAACCGGTCCGCGCTGCTGAGCGCCATCTTCGTGGCGCCCGCGTTCCGTGGCACCGGCATCGGCCGCGTGCTGCTGGGGGAGATCAATCGCCTGCTGCAAGGTACGCCGGCGCGCTGCCTGCGCGCCGAAACACAGAACACCAACTACCCGGCCATCGGCTTTTACCGCGCGCTGGGATTCTCGCTGTGCGGGATGGACTGGGACTTATACGACCCCGACACCGCCGGCACGGAGACGGCGCTGATCTTCACCCGGCCCGTGGTGCGCAAGAGCGCCGGCTAGTTGCTGGTTAATCGCCGGCGCCGTCCCAGGCGGGTGCAAAGGGCGGCGTGACAAAGCGCTGGTCCTTCGGCAAGGCGCAAAGCGCGCGGCGGTCCTCGTCGTCCAGCCGCAGCTTCAGCGCATCGAGGTTGGCTTGCTGGCTCTCTCGCCGCTGCGCCTTGGGAATCGCGGCCACGCCGTCCTGGTCGAGCAACCAGCGTAGCGCGACCTGCGCGGGCGTGGCGCCATGCCGGGCCGCGACGCTGACCAGCGCCGCATGCTCCGCCAGCCGCCCTTGCGCCAGCGGGCAATGCGCCACCAGCGCCATCGAATGGCTGGCGAGGTAGCGGCGCATCACCGTCTGCTCCAGCAGCACGTGGTACTCGACCTGGTTGCAGGCCAGCGCAATGCCGATCTCCTCCACCACCGCGCGCACCATGCCCACCGTGAAATTGCACACGCCGATGGCGCGCGTGCGGCCCGATTCGCGAAGGCGCTCCAGCGTTTCGAAGATGGCGGGCAGGTTCATGTCCGCCGCCGGCCAGTGCACCATGAACAGGTCGACGTAGTCCAGACCGAGCTGACCCAGGCTGGCATCGAACGAGCGGTGGATCGCATCCGGCGCCAGCTGGTCGTGCCAGACCTTGGTGGTGACATGCAGCGCCGCGCGCGGCAGCGCCGACGCCGCCAGCGCCGCGCCCACGGCGTCCTCGTTGCCATACATCGCGGCCGTGTCGATGTGGCGATAGCCAAGTTCCAGCGCGCTTTCCACCGCGGCACGGCAGACCTCGCCCTGCATGCGGAAGGTGCCAAGGCCCAGGCGCGGCATGTTCAAGCCATTCGATTGCAGGTATTCCATAGCGTGGCTCCAATATCGCTTGATGAACCGTGTGCTTGGCGTCTGCCCGGCGGCGCCGGACGGTCATCACCAAGGCAGTGTTTCGTTGCGGTAGTCGACAAACTCCAGGCCCCGCGAAGATATTCACGCGAGTCCCCAGCCAAGGCCGCGGGAGGCGCCCAGGATCAGGACGGTACGAGTCGCATGCATCAGACTGGCTCCAGGTTGGCTCCAGGTTGAACCCAGGTTGAAGAGTGAACTCCGGCATTCAGTGCCCGCGCTCAAGCAGCCCGGCCAGCACGGTACGCAGCGTCACGGTGCCCTTGCGGGTCGCCGCCTCGCCGGCCTCGAAGCCGATCCAGCCGGCGTTGAAGCCATCGAGCATCTGCATGCGCGGCGCGGGGTTGTGCATGCCCTGCGCGCGGAACACCGCATCCCAGGTGTCGCGCGGCACCGGCTGCGCCGCTACCGGGCGGCCCAGCAGCGCCGACAGCGTATCCGCGATCTCCAGTGGCGTGACGCGGCGCGGGCCTTCCAGCTCGACCACCTGCCGGCCCTGCCACGCTTGCTGCAACAACGCTGCCGCGACCCGGCCGACGTCGGCGGTGGCGACCATCGGCACCGGCCGGTCGAGCGGCTGCAGGTAGCTGGGGATGATGCCGCTGCTGCGGGCGGGCTCGATATCCCACACTGTGTTCTCCATGAACCAGCCGGCGCGCAGGAAGGCCACAGGCATCAACATCGATGTCGCCAACGCACCCAGCTCGCGCTCCATGTGCGAGAGCTGCTGCAGCAGGTTGGGCTGGCTGGCCTGCGCGCCGATCGTCGACAGGCAGACTACGCGTGGCGGCCGCGCCGCTTGCAGCGCCTCGCGCAAGGCCGCCACGACGCCGCGCGACTCGCGCAGGTCGGCGCTGGGATCGAACGTAGGCGGCAGCAGCACGAACACGCCCTCCACGCCGCTGAAGGCGCGCCGCAGCGCCTGCGCATCGTCCATCGCGGCGAGCGCGACCTCGCAGCCCTGGGCCGCCCAGGCGTCGCCCTTGTGCGCCGAGCGCACCACCGCGCGCACGTCCTTGCCTGCCGACAGCAGCGCGCGAGCCACCACGCCGCCAACTTGTCCGGTAATGCCAGTCACTGCGAACATCCTCTTCTCCAGTCGCTTGCGGCTTGTGCCGCGGTGACGGGATTGTGGTTCGCGGCGCGGCATTTAGCGATAACATGCCCGTCACTTGATTGATGACTGCGGGGCATCGATATGGGATTCGACGAGCGGATGCTGGACGGTATCGGCGTGCTGATGGCGGTGGTGGACCACGGCAGCTTCGCGCGCGCCTCCGCCTCCCTGGACATGACGCAGTCCGGCGTCAGCCGCGCCATTGCACGGCTGGAGAACCGGCTCGGCATCCGCCTGTTCGACCGCACCACCCGCACCGTCACGCTGACCGACGACGGCCGGCGCTTCTTTGATGACATCGTGCCGTTGCTGGCGCAGCTGGAGGAGACCACGGCCGGCGCCGCCCAGGGCGTGGCCGCGGTACGGGGCCGCTTGCGGGTCAACGTCGATCCGCTGTTCTCGCGCCTCGTGCTGGGCCCGCAGCTAGGCAGCTTCGTCGACGCGCACCCACACCTCACGCTGGACCTGGTGGTGCGCGACCATCTCGGCGACATGATCGCGGACGGCTTCGACCTGGCCTTTCGCTTTGGCTTTCCGCGCGTGTCCACGCTGGTGGCGCGCAAGCTGATGGATATCCCGGTGATCACCGTGGCCGCACCATCCTACCTGAAGCGCCGCGGCACGCCGCGCACGCCGGCGGATCTGGAACGCGGCGAGCATGCCTGCATCCACTATCGCGACCCCGAGACCGGCCGGCCCTTTCCCTGGGAATTCCATCGCGGCGCCGAGCGCCTTGTCGTCCAGGCCAGGGGCCGCCTGATCGTCAACGACGCCAGCGTCATGCACACCGTGTGCCTGGGCGGCCACGGCATCGCGCAGGTGCTGCAGTTCGGTTCGGAGGCGCTACTGGCCGAGGGCCGGCTGGTGCCGGTGCTGACCGACTGGCCCGACGAGCGCTTTCCCCTCTACGCCCTGTATCCGTCGCGGCAGCACCTGCCGGCGAAGGTGCGGGCCTTTGTGGATTTCGTGGTGTCCTTGTGCGAGCGATAGGTGCGGTGCCCATCAGCAACACCAGAATAACGGGTGATCGCTGCGGGCGTCGCAGCGGCCATAGCCGCCATAGCGGCGGCCCAATCCATTCACCGCAATATCTTTAAAGGAAAAGACGTGCCATTCATCATCGCCGGCCTCGCCTTGATCGCCGCCCTCATCTACGGCGCGGTCCGCCTGTACGCCACGGTGGCCGCGGCCTATGGCGCGATCGCCGGGACCGCCGCAGTCGCGTTCTGCGCGGCGCTGCTCGCGGTATTCGTCGCGAGCCTGGTCCGTCGCTATCGCGCGATCCACGGGGTCAAGATCAAGGGCGAGCGCATCCTGTCGCTGGAGGGAGCGTGGGGGACGATGCGCGTGGATCCGGAGCGCAAGCGTGGCGTGCTGGATGTCGGCGGGCAGCAGGCGAAGTTTATTTTTGCGGATATAGCGGGCGCCAGCGCGTTGGAGAACGGCGGCAAATGGATGCTTGCATTACGTCTTGAACACAATGCGCAAGGCAGTTGGCATATCCCCATGGCGAGTCGGAAAGAAGCATTGCGCTGGGCAAAGATATTCGACCTTGCCGCCGTGCAGAAGCTCTGAAAGCCTGGCGCGTCAGGGCTCATCCAAGCATCATGGATGGCAACGCAATAAGAGCGAACGCACCTGCCTCGGCGAGCCCTGGCTACTCGAGGAATATGTAATCCGCGCGATACGGCACGCGGCTTTCCTGTCCTTCCTGGGTGCAGGCCTGAGCGGGCGCGAGGCCGCCTTGGGTGTTCAATCGCTGAACGTAATGCACGGCCGCAAGCAGGCCTGTCCCCCCGGAACTCGTCGCCTGCAACAGCAATAGCGCAATGCTGTCCGGCGCCCGCGCATTTGCCGCCTGCCGCAATACTTTGCCGGTCACCTTGCTGCCGTCAGGCGCCTCCCAGGTCGGCCCGGCGTAATGCTTGGCGATGAGCTTGCCGGAAGCGTCGTGCAGATCCGCTTCCGGGGATTTGAACGCCCACGCCAATGAATTGCCCTGATCGCGCTTGCACACATAGATCTGCACGCCGGATGCGTGCAGGGTCGCGATCGTACGACGTGCGTCGGCGGGCTGGAGTTCGGGCGGAGCCGTCTCCTGGGCAATCGCGCAGGAGGCCAACAAGCATGCCCCGGCGAGGGCGATGCGATGCGATTTGCGACTACTGCGGAAATCTTGCCACATACAGCCTCCTTGCCCGAGCCTGGTCAGAATAGTACCTCCGGCTCGATGACAAGGAAACGCCGGCAATCGCGGCATTGCCAATCGCCCGCATTGCGGCTGGATACGGTTGGACACGGTTGAAGTAGCGAACTACATACTTGGGCCCACCGCAAAACGATCACTGGAACTTTGCAAGGCTGACGGCTACGCTAATAAGCGGACCGCCGCGCCAGGTGAGCGCGCGAGGGCCATCGGCTTTGCATCGACTTTGATTGGAAGGAGTCATCCATGAAGATCGCTATCGCACTGGCAATTGCAGTTCTCCTACCTGGTACCGTCTACGCCGCCGGCCCCGCAAATCCGGCGGATCGCTACGACTACAACATGCGTAGTACCAACAAGGAAGGCTACGTGCCGGACCCCCAGCGCACGACCAACAAAGACGGCTACGTGCCAGACACAGCAAAGGCCAATGACAAGTTTGACCCGTACACCCAGGGTGCCAATCAGAACACGGCTTCGGCGCTCACCGACTCAAAGACTCCGAGCAAGAAAGCGGCTGGCAAGGCACCAAGCCACAAGAAAGCGCCCGCTACCGGCATGGACAAATAGCAGCGCCACCTGATTTGATCCGGGACGGCAATATGGCGGCGGCCAGGCTGCGATACGCAAGTCCGCGGAAACGCCGCGGCAAAGAAAAAGCCCCGCAGAAAAACCTGCGGGGCTTTTTCAACAATGGTGGGCCTCCCGTGAGTCGAACACGGCACCAACGGATTATGAGTCCGCTGCTCTAACCAGGCATGAGCTAGAGGCCCAGGAAAGTCAGACCGGCATGATACCGATCAACTACCTTCGAGGAAACTCTTAAGCTTATCAGAGCGGCTCGGGTGACGCAGCTTGCGCAATGCCTTGGCTTCTATTTGCCGGATCCGCTCGCGGGTGACGTCGAACTGCTTGCCGACTTCTTCCAGCGTGTGGTCCGTGCTCATTTCGATGCCAAAACGCATGCGCAGCACCTTGGCTTCGCGCGGCGTGAGCGAGTCCAGCACGTCCTTGACGACGTCGCGCATGGAGCCGTGCAGTGCCGCCTCGGCCGGGGCCAGCGTGTTGGTGTCTTCGATGAAGTCGCCCAGATGGGAGTCGTCGTCGTCACCGATCGGCGTTTCCATGGAGATCGGTTCCTTCGCGATCTTCATGATCTTGCGGATCTTGTCTTCCGGCATCTCCATCTTCTCGGCCAGCGTTGCCGGATCCGGCTCATTGCCGGTTTCCTGCAGGATCTGGCGCGAGATGCGGTTCATCTTGTTGATCGTCTCGATCATGTGCACCGGGATACGGATGGTGCGCGCCTGATCGGCGATCGAGCGGGTGATGGCCTGGCGGATCCACCACGTCGCGTAGGTCGAGAACTTGTAGCCGCGGCGGTATTCGAACTTGTCCACCGCCTTCATCAGGCCGATATTGCCTTCCTGGATCAGGTCGAGGAACTGCAGGCCGCGGTTGGTGTATTTCTTGGCGATCGAGATCACCAGGCGCAGGTTGGCCTCGGTCATCTCGCGCTTGGCTTCGCGGGCGCGCTTCTCGCCCTCGCTCATCCTGCGGTTGACTTCCTTGAGCTCCTTCAGCGGCAGCACCACGCGCATCTGCAGGTCGATCAGCTTTTGCTGCAACTCGCGCACGGCCGGCACATTGCGCTCGACGATGGTGCTGTACGACTTGCCGTCCTTGATAATCGTGTCGATCCACTCGAGGTTGGTTTCATTGCCCGGGAAACGGGCGACGAAATCCGCGCGCGGCATGCCGCACTTGTCCACCACGATCTTCAGGATGGAGCGCTCGAGCTTGCGCACTTCGTCCACCTGGCCACGCAGCGTGTCGCACAGGCGTTCGACGTTGCGGGCGGTGAAGCGGATGCTCATCAGTTCGTTCAGGATGGCTTCCTGGGCCTTGACGTAGGACTTGGACTTGTAGCCTTCCTTCTCGAACGAGCGGCGCATCTTGTCGAACTGCTCGGCGATCACGCGGAATTTTTCCAGCGCGGCCTGCTTCAGTTCCTCGAGCTGGCGCGCGGAGGCAGCCAGGCCGCCGGCATCGTCGTCCTCGTCTTCGTCGGCATCTTCGCCGTCCGATTCCAGGTCGTCTTCCTCGGCGGCCACCACCACGGCCGGCGCCGGGGGAGCCGCGGGCACGTCCACGGCATTCGGGTCGATCAGGCCGTCGACGAACTCGTCGATCTTGATTTCATCGCTGGCAACGCGCTCGGCCAGCGCCAGGATCTCGGAGATCGTGACCGGGCAGGCGGAGATCGCCATCACCATATCTTTCAGGCCGGCCTCGATACGCTTGGCGATCTCGATTTCGCCTTCGCGCGTGAGCAGCTCCACCGTGCCCATCTCGCGCATGTACATGCGCACGGGGTCGGTGGTGCGGCCAAACTCGGAATCCACGGTGGAAAGTGCAGCCTCAGCTTCTTCTTCGGCTTCTTCTTCGCTGGTGGCCGACGGTGCGTTGTCGTTGAGCAGCAGCGTCTCGGCGTCGGGCGCTTGTTCGTAGACGGCGATGCCGATGTCGTTGAGCGTGGCGACCAGCGTGTCGATCGTTTCCGAATCGACCATGTCGTCCGGCAGGTGATCGTTGATTTCCGCGTACGTCAGGTAGCCGCGCGACTTGCCGAGCTTGATCAGCGCCTTGAGCTTCTGGCGGCGTGCTTCCAGTTCTTCCTCGGTACCCTGCTGCGTCGAGGCGAACTCCTTGAGCAGGGCCTTTTCCTTGGCCTTGCGGTCACGCGCCTTTTGCTTCTCGCTCTTGGGCGCGGCAGTCGGCGTTGCGGCCGCGGGGATCTCGTCTTCGTAAAGCTCTTCAGTCACGTCGTCTGGTGTGCTGTCGTCGTGCTGCGCTCCGGCCTTGGGCTTGCGGCCACGCTTTTTCGGCTCCGGCTTGACGGCCGGAGCGGCGGGACGCTCGGATGCAACGGGGGCGGAAGTTGTGGCATGCGGCGTGGCCTCGGGCTCGGCAGCGCCTGGCTTGGCGTTTCCGGTCTTGGCGCTGGTCGCTGCCGTTTTCTTGCTCTCGACTTCGGTATTCTGCTGTTTCGCCACGGTAATACTCTTGCCTTTCACAGGTACAGACGCGGCGTTGTTGCCGCTTGTATTGGCGCTATCGCCGCTCTCGTGTGCCGAAGTCGAGGGCCTCAGGTTTTCGGATAGGCGGGTCCCGGTGGAAGTGGACGCAGCGGGCGCCTTGGCGCTCCGAGCGGTCTTAGCTGGCACAGGCTGGGCTGGCGCCTTGACTGACGCGGCTGTCTTCGCAGCCGCCGTTGTTTTCACGGACGCCTTGCCGCTCCCCGATTGGGGAGTTTTAGTGGAAACCTTTTCGGTTGCTTTGGCCTTTGCCATTGGCACGCTCACTTTCACCAGAAGGGGAGAGAAAGATTTCGCTATCCAAACCGGCTATTGTAGCACTAGCAATTAGCCGGCTTCCCAACAGGTGAGGTTTTCACCTGAAAAATCAAGGCTTAAGCGTAGCCAGGCCGCGCCAAACCTTCACTTATTTGTCACCACCCACCTTGCCCGACCTACCGGACGGTCAACCCGCATCAACCCAACTGCCGCCGCCGGTTGATCTCGCTGACCAGCCATCGCATGCGGCTCTTGCCGGCCTCATCCGCCGTGCCCATGATCACCGACTGCTGCAGCATGTCGAGCTCGCGGCGCAACGGCCCTGCCAGCAACTTGGCGATGGCGGTATCGAACTCCTGCTCCGCGGGTTCCTCATCGATCTCTTCGCGCAGTACCGCTGCGCGCACATTGGCGTAGACCTCGGCATACGGCGACTGCGCGAGATGCTCGCTAAAGGCCGCGAAGTTCACCTCGCCCTGCAACTCGTCGCACGCGGACACCAGGTGCGCCAGCACCTCGGCGTCGGCCTGCTCGTCTTCCAGCAGCAGTGCCCGGCTGTCGGCGTCGAGGCGGCTCGAGAGCTGCGGGTAGCGCATCAGCAACTGCAGCACCCGCTGCTCCAGCCCGGTGGGGGCCTGGCGCTTGGTGCGCGGCCGCGGCTGGGCAAAGCGCCCGACCCGCGCCGGGTCGCTCGCCAGCCCGCAGACGGCTTCGATTTCGGCCGGCGTCGTGCCGGTGGCATCGGCCAGCTCGCGCACGATCTGCAGCCGCAGGCCGCCGCTGGGCATGGACTGCAGCAGCGGCTTGGCCTCGTACTGGGCGCGGGCGCGGCCTTCGGCCTGGCGCAGCTCCTGCCCCTCCGACACCACCTGCAGCAGGAAGCGCGACAACGGCATGGCATCGCGCACCTGCGCGGCAAACGCGTCGGTGCCTTGCTCGCGCACATAGCTGTCCGGGTCGTGCTCGGCAGGCAGGAACAGGAAGCGGATGGTCTTGTTGTCCGCCACGTATGGCAGGCAGGCCTCCAGGGCCCGGCGCGCCGCGCGGCGGCCCGCGGCGTCTCCGTCGAACGAGAACACCACGGCGTCGGTCTGCCGCAACAGCTTTTGCACGTGCACCGCCGTGCAGGCCGTGCCGAGCGTGGCCACGGCGTTGGCAAAACCCAGCTGGGCCAGCGCAACGACATCCATATAGCCTTCGACCACCAAAACGTAGCCGGTTTCCCGGATCGCGTGGCGGGCCTCGAACAGGCCATACAGCTCTGTGCCCTTGCTGAACAGGGGCGTTTCCGGCGAATTCAGGTACTTGGGCTCGCCCTGCCCCATCACCCGCCCGCCAAAGCCAATCACCTGGCCCTTGGTGCTGCGGATGGGAAACATGATGCGGTCCCGGAAGCGGTCGTAGCGCCGCGGCTTGCCATCGGCGTCGCGCTTCTCGGCGCTTTCGATCATCAGGCCGGCCTCCACCAGCGGCCCGGCGATGGCGTCGTCGCGATAGCTGCCGAACACCGACTCCAGTCCCTGCCAGTCGTCGGGGGCATAGCCCAGGCCGAACTGCGCCGCGATCTCGCCGGTCAGGCCGCGGCCCTTGAGGTACTGGATCGCCTGGGGCGCGCTGCGCAGTTGCTTGCGGTAGAACTCGGTCGCGCGGGTCATGGCATCGGACAGTGCCAGCGAGCGCGCCTGCGCTTCGGCGCGCTGGGCCGGCGGCAGCCGGTCGCGCTCCTCGGGCACGGACAGGCCGACCGATTGCGCCAGTTCGCGCACCGCATCGGGGTAGGACTGCCCGGAATATTCCATCAGGAAGCCGATGGCCGAGCCATGCGCCGCGCAACCAAAGCAGTGATAGAACTGCTTGGTCGGCGAGACCGTGAATGACGGCGACTTCTCGTTGTGGAAGGGGCACAGCCCCATGAAGTTGGCGCCGCCCTTCTTCAACTGCACGTACTTGCCCACCACATCGACTATGTCGACACGGTTGAGCAGGTCCTGAATGAAGGATTGCGGAATCACCCGGCTTGTCGTCCTATGGCCGAGCTGCCCGTGGAACCGGGCAGCGGCGATATCTTGTTCATGAATTGCGTGACCGGCACTGCGCTTTCCGGCCTCTTAACACTACATTGTAGTGCAGACGCAACGGATTGCAGCCAGCGCCGGCGAGAGGGGCCGGGAGAAAGCGCCTTAAATGACACTCAGTCGCCTTCGCTCGCCAGGCGCCAGCTGGCGCCCGGGCCCGCTCAACGCCCCGTCAGCGCGGCCTTGACCAGGCCGGAGACGGCGGTCATGTCGGCACGGCCGGCCAGCTTGGCCTTGAGCACAGCCATGACCTTGCCCATGTCCTGCGGGCCGGCGGCGCCGGTTTGCGTGACCGCGGCCTGCACTTCGGCAGCAACTTCCGCATCCGACAAGGCCGCCGGCATGTAGACCTTGAGCACTTCGATTTCCGCGCTCTCCTTGTCCGCCAGGTCGGTGCGGCCAGCTTGCGTGAACTGGGAAATGGAATCCTTGCGCTGCTTGATCAGCTTTTCGATCACGGCCTGCACGGCGGTGTCGTCGAGTTCGATGCGCTCGTCCACTTCCCGTTGCTTGATGGCGGCCAGCAGCAGGCGGATGGTGCCAAGGCGCTCGGTCTCGCGGGCACGCATGGCGGCCTTCATGTCTTCGGTTACACGGGCTTTGAGGGACATTGCATTATTCCAGGAAAGTGTGGGCGGGACGGTGCCGGCCAGGCGCTGCGCCGGCCGTCGGACCGCCAATGCAAAAACCCGCCGGAGCCTTGCCCACAGCGGGTTTTGATGCGGAACGCGAAGAGTACGCTCAGTACATCTTCTTCGGCAGCATCAGACTGCGGATGCGCTTGTAGTGGCGCTTTTCGGCGGCGGCCTTCTTGCGCTTGCGCTCAGCCGTCGGCTTTTCGTAAAACTCGCGAGCCCGCAATTCAGTCAGCAAGCCGTTTTTCTCGATGGTGCGCTTGAAACGACGCATGGCAACTTCAAACGGCTCGTTTTCTTTAAGGTGGATCGTGGTCATTTTGCTGAAATAAGTAGCAGCTGTTAGCGGTTTTACGAAAGCTACAAGTGTAGCACAACCGCTGTCAAGCCCGTATGGCGGTTTTTTCGTCGCCGTGCCGCTTACGACGCTCAGGCCGTCCCCGCCACCATGGCCCTTGCGTTCTCCGCCACGGCCTGGCCGGCGGCCACGCCGGATGCCCACGCCCACTGGAAGTTGTACCCGCCCAGCCAGCCGGTGACGTCGACCACCTCGCCGATAAAGTACAGGTTCGGCACGGTGCGCGCCATCATGGTGGCCGACGACAGCGCCCGCGTATCCACGCCGCCGAGCGTGACCTCGGCCTTGCGATAGCCCTCGGTGCCTGCCGGCACCAGTTGCCAGCTGTTGAGCGCGGCGCCGAGCCGGCGCAGTGCCTTGTCCGGCATGTCGTGCAACGGCTGGGCACCGTTGAGGCCCGCCGCCGCGCACCAGGCGTCTGCCAGGCGGGCCGGCAGGCGCTCGGCCAGCAGGTTGGCCAGGTGCTTGCGGCTGCCCCCCTTTTGCTCGAGCAGCCAGGCGCTGGCGTCATTGCCGTCGAACAGGTCGATGGTAATCGGCGTGCCGGGGCGCCAGAAGCTGGAGATCTGCAGCACGGCCGGGCCGGACAGGCCGCGATGGGTCCACAGCAAGTCCTCGCGGAAGGCGCCGGCCGTCTTGCCGTTGCCTGTCGCGATGTCAACCTCCATCGACACCCCGGCCAGCGGCACGAACGGCGCCCAGCCCTGCCCGTCGAAGGTCAGCGGCACCAGCGCCGGGCGTGTTTCGACCACGCTCAGCCCGAACTGGCGGGCAATGCGGTAGCCGATGTCGGTGGCGCCGATCTTGGGGATGGACAGGCCGCCGGTGGCCACCACCAGCGCGCCGGCGCGTACCGGCCCGCTGGCCGTCATCAGCAGGAAATCGTCGCCCTCGCGCCGGACCTCGTCCACGCCGCAGCCGGTGCGCCAGTGCACATTGCCCGCGCCGCATTCGGCACGCAGCATCTCGATCACCTGCTCGGCGCTGTCGTTGCAGAAGAGCTGGCCGCGGTGCTTCTCATGCCAGTCGATCTCATGCTTGCGCATCAGCGCGAGGAAATCCTGCGGCGTGTAGCGAGCGAGCGCGGAACGGCAGAAGTGCGGATTAGCCGACAGAAAATTGGCCGGTCCCGCCTGCAGGTTGGTGAAATTGCAGCGCCCGCCACCGGAAATACGGATTTTCTCCGCCACCTTGGTGGCGTGGTCGATCAGCACCACGCTGGCACCGCCCTGCCCTGCCACGGCGGCGCACATCATGCCGGCGGCCCCGGCGCCAAGCACCGCCACATCGAAGCGCCCTGCGCGCGTGCCGGCCTGGCCGGTCTCTGCGGTCTGCTTGCTGCCCATGTCTGTCTTGCCCACTCAATGCCTGCTGAAGAAGCGGCGATTGTAGCGAAAAGCATGGCCAGCGCCGCTGTGCTACCCTGCTGGCCTCATGCCAGGCTGCAGGCCCGATGGTCCGCAGCCCGCACCAACCCCTTGATTTGCCGGCCTCGCTTGATGCCGGCCTTGCCTCTCCCATGCTTGTCCTCGGCATCGAATCCTCCTGCGACGAAACCGGCCTCGCGCTTTACGACACGCAAGCCGGCCTGCTCGCCCACGCCCTGCATTCGCAGATCGCCATGCACCGCGACTACGGCGGCGTAGTGCCTGAACTCGCCTCGCGCGACCATATCCGCCGCGTGCTGCCGCTGTTGCAGCAAGTGCTCGACGAAGCCGGGCGCACCCGCGCCGACATCGGCGCGATCGCCTTTACCCAAGGGCCCGGCCTGGCCGGCGCGTTGCTGGTGGGCGCATCGGTGGCCAACGCCCTGGGCTTCGCGCTCAATGTGCCGATGCTGGGCGTGCACCATCTCGAAGGCCACCTGCTGTCGCCGCTGCTGGCGCCCAATCCACCGCCGTTCCCGTTCGTTGCCTTGCTGGTTTCCGGCGGCCACACGCAGTTGATGGAAGTGCGCGGCATCGGCGAGTACGCCTTGCTGGGCGAGACCCTGGACGACGCCGCCGGCGAAGCGTTCGACAAGACCGCCAAGCTGCTCGGCCTGAGCTACCCGGGCGGCCCCGAAGTCTCGCGGCTGGCCGAGTTCGGCGTGCCGGGCACGTACGCCCTGCCGCGTCCGATGCTGCATTCGGGCAACCTCGATTTCTCCTTCGCCGGCCTGAAAACCGCCGTGCTCACGCAAACCCGCAAGCTGGGCAATGTGTGCGAGCAGGACAGGGCCAACCTGGCGCGCTCCTTTGTCGATGCCATCGTCGACGTCCTGGCCGCCAAGTCGATGGCCGCGCTCAAGCAGACCGGGCACCGGCGCCTGGTCGTCGCCGGCGGCGTGGGTGCCAACCGGCAGTTGCGCGAGCGGCTGGACCAGCTCGGCGCGCAGAAGAAGATCGCGGTCTATTACCCGGACCTGGCTTTCTGCACGGATAACGGCGCCATGATTGCCTTCGCTGGCGCAATGCGGCTGCAAGCCGCGCCGGAACTGGCCAAGCGCGACTACGGTTACGGCGTGACGCCGCGCTGGGAGCTGTCGGATATCCGGCTGCCAGAGCGCCCCCACGCCTGAAGCCAAAGTTTCGATGCCCAGTAAAAAAAAAAGCCACCTCGCGGTGGCTTTTTTGACAGGGCCCGGCGGGCTTACTGCGCGCGCTTGTCGCGCTCGATCACGGCATAGGCGCTGTGATTGTGGATGGACTCGAAGTTCTCGGCCTCCAGCACATAGGCCACGATGCGATCGTCCGCATTCAGGCGCATGGCGATATCGCGCACCAGGTCCTCGACGAACTTGGGGTTCTCGTAAGCGCGCTCGGTGACGAACTTCTCGTCCGGGCGCTTGAGCAGGCCCCACAGCTCGCACGAGGCTTCTTCCTCGGCCATGCGCACCAGCGCCTCGACCGGCAGGTCGCCCGCCAGCTCCACGTTCATGGTGATGTGCGAGCGCTGGTTGTGCGCGCCGTACTGCGAGATCTTCTTCGAGCACGGGCACAGGCTGGTGACCGGCACCAGGGCTTTCAGGAAGACCTTGGAGGCGCCGTCGCGCACTTCGCCGATCAACGTGACCTCATAGTCCATCAACGATTGCACGCCCGATACCGGCGCGGTCTTGTTGATGAAATACGGGAAAGTCACTTCGATGCGGCCAGCCTCGGCTTCCAGCTTGACCAGCATCTTGTCGAGGAGCGAGCGGAATGTCGCCAGCTCCAGCGGCTCGCCCTCTTCTTCCAGCAAGGCGACGAAACGCGACATGTGCGTGCCTTTCTGGTCGGCGGGCAGGTGCACGTCGAGATTGAACGTGCCAACGGTGGCCAGCACGCCGGCCGGCGTCTTCAGCGACAGGGGGTAACGCACGCCCTTCACGCCAACCCGCTGGATGGGGATCTGGCGGGTATCGAGGCTCGACTGCACGTCGGGCATCACAAAGGCGGGATTGATGTCATTCATACCGGTTAGGTTTCCTCTACGGTCGCGGCATTTTTCGCAGTCAACCTTGCCGCGCAACGAGTGTGAAACCGCGGGGATGGCAAAGCCGATGCCTTCCCGCAGCTGCGAACACAGAACCTGGGATTCTAAGGGAAATTGCCTTTGGCTGCCCACGAGCGGGGCGATACCCGTACGCGGAGCACGGATGCCAGGCATCAGGAAAACCGGCGCGCCCGCAAGCCGCGGGCGCGCCGCTGGCTCAGGCCGCGCGCGTGGCGACGGCCGGCTTTGCCAGGTTGAAGCGCTCGCGCACCGAGTGCTCGATGCCTTTGGCGTCCAGCCCGCATTGCGACAACAGGAAGGCCGGATCGCCATGATCGACAAAACGGTCGGGCAGGCCAAGCTGCAGCACCGACACGGCGATGCCGGCGGCGGCCAGCGCTTCGAGCACCGCGCTGCCAGCGCCACCCATCACGCAGCCTTCTTCGACGGTGACGAGGTAGTCATGCTCACTCGCCAGCTTCTTCACCAGCGCTTCGTCCAGCGGCTTGACAAAGCGCATGTTGGCCACCGAGGCGTCGAGCGCCTCGGCCGCGCCCAGCGCCGGATGCAGCATCGAGCCGAACGCCAGGAAGGCCACGCGCTGGCCGGCGCGAGCGCCGCCCGTGCGGCGCATCTCGCCCTTGCCCACCGGCAGCGCCGTGAGCGCGGCCTCGGTCGCCACGCCGGTGCCGGCACCGCGCGGGTAACGCACGGCGGTCGGGCAATCCTGCTGGAACGCAGTGGTCAGCAGCTGGCGGCATTCGTTCTCGTCGGCCGGCGTCATCACCATCATGTTGGGGATGCAGCGCAGGAAGGCGATGTCGTAGGCGCCCGCATGGGTGGCACCGTCGGCGCCGACCAGGCCGGCGCGGTCGAGTGCGAACACCACCGGCAGGTTCTGCAGCGCCACGTCGTGGATCAGCTGGTCATAGCCGCGCTGCAGGAACGTGGAGTAGATCGCCAGCACGGGCTTGAGGCCTTCGCAGGCCAGCCCGCCCGCGAACGTCACGGCATGCTGCTCCGCGATGCCCACGTCGTAGTAGCGGTTGGGGAAGCGCTTCTCGAACTCGACCATGCCGGAGCCTTCGCGCATGGCCGGCGTCACCGCCACCAGCTTGGGCTCGGCGGCGGCCATGTCGCACAGCCATTCGCCGAACACCTGCGTGTAGGTCTTGCGGGCCGGTTTGGTCGACGGCCGAATGCCTTCGGCCGGGTTGAACTTGCCGGGGCCGTGGTACAGGATCGGGTCGGCCTCGGCCAGCTTGTAGCCCTGGCCCTTTTTGGTGACCACGTGCAGGAACTGCGGGCCGCCGCCCTCGAGGGCGCGCTGGCGGATGTTCTGCAGCGTCGGCACCAGCGATTCGAGATCGTGGCCGTCGATCGGGCCGATGTAGTTGAAACCGAATTCCTCGAACAGCGTCGCCGGCACCATCATGCCCTTGGCATGCTCCTCGAAGCGCTTGGCGAACTCGAGCACCGGCGGGGCCACCGACAGCACGCGCTCGATCCCCTTCTTGGTGGCCGCGTAGAACTTGCCGCTCATCAGCCGCGCGAGGTGGCTGTTGAGCGCGCCCACCGGGGGCGAGATCGACATGTCGTTGTCGTTGAGCACCACCAGCAGCGGCAGGTCCTTGTAGACGCCGGCGTTGTTCATGGCCTCGAAGGCCATGCCGGCGGTCATCGCGCCGTCGCCGATCACGGCGATGGAAACGCGCTTCTCGCCCAGGGTGCGGGCGCCCAGCGCCATGCCCAGCGCAGCCGAGATGGAGGTGGAGGAATGCGCGGTGCCGAAGGTGTCGTATTCGCTTTCCGAGCGGCGCGGGAAACCCGAGATGCCGCCCCACTGGCGCAGCGTATGCATGCGGTCGCGGCGCCCGGTCAGGATCTTGTGCGGATAGCTTTGGTGCCCCACGTCCCAGACGACCCGGTCGTCCGGCGTATCGAACACATAGTGCAGGGCGATGGTCAGCTCGACCGTGCCAAGGTTGGACGACAGGTGGCCGCCGGTTTGCGACACCGATTCGAGCACGTAGGCGCGGAGTTCGTCGGCCAGCGTCTTGAGCTGGCGGCGGTCCAGCCTGCGAAGGGCTGCGGGGTCGTCAATAGTTTTGAGCAGTGCGTAGGTCATGATGTCCGTTCGGCGGCCGGATTCTTGTGCCCGGTTGTCAGTGTTTCCTGCTTGTCCATTCAATTCGAGCGCAGCACGATGAGATCGGCCAGTTCGCCCAGGCGTCGGGCGCGCGCGCCGAACACCGCCAACGCTTCGTGCGCCGTGGCCCGAAGCTGCTGCGCCAGCTGGCGTGCAGGCTCGAGCCCCATCAGCGACACGTAGGTCGGCTTGTCGTTTGCCGCATCCTTGCCGGCGGTCTTGCCCAGCGTGGCGGTATCTGCGGTCACGTCGAGGATATCGTCCACCACCTGGAACGCAAGGCCCACGGCAGCGGCGTAACGGTCGAGCGCGGCCAGGCCGGCCTCGTCCACCGTACCGCAGTAGGCGCCCATGCGTACGCTGGCACGCAGCAATGCGCCGGTCTTCATGCGGTGCATGCCTTCCAGTTCTTCCAGCGACATGGCCAGGCCGACATGCTGCAGGTCAATCGCCTGCCCGCCCGCCATGCCTACCGAGCCAGAGGCCCGGGCCAGTTCCGCTACCAGGCGCATGCGTGCGGCGGCGTCGAGCGAGGCCAGCGAGGCCGATTCGGCCAGCACCACGAAGGCCTGGGTCTGCAGCGCGTCGCCCACCAGCAGCGCCGTCGCTTCATCATAAGCCTTGTGCACGGTGGGACGGCCACGACGCAAATCGTCATCGTCCATGCAAGGCATATCGTCGTGGACCAGCGAGTAAGCGTGGATCATCTCCACCGCGCTGGCCGCCGCGTCGCAAGCCTCGGGGGCCGCGCCCGCCACTTCACCGGCCGCATGCACCAGCAAGGGGCGAACCCGCTTGCCACCGCCGAGCACAGCATACCGCATGGCTTCGTGCAGCGTGCACGGCACTGTTTCCACCGCCGGCAGCCCGGCGTCGAGCGCGGCCTCGGTCCTGGCGCCCGTGGCGCGCATCCAGGCGGCGAAATCGCCGGCTTCGATGGCTTGATGCGATTCGCTCATTCCAGGTCTCCAGCGTCGGCAGACATGGGCTTGAGCACATCGCCATCCAGTACTTTAACCTGTTGTTCCACGCGTTCGAGCATCTGCTGGCAGTACCTGACCAGTTCAGCCCCGCGCTTGTACGCGGCCAAAGAATCTTCCAGCGGCAAGGCGCCGCCCTCCATGCTGGCTACCAGCGCCTCCAGTTCGGCCATGGCGGCCTCGTAGGAGGCGGGCGGCGTGGAGGCGGACCGCTGGTCGGTCGCGGCCGGATCGGTCTGGGCCGGGGAGCTCGTAGTCTTTGGCATTGCGGACATTGAATCTGGGGAAGGTGGGATTTTACGCCAAAGCGGGGCGTTGGCCGCATCCATGCAATCAGGGGGCATGGACAGCGTTGCCGGAAAGTGACTTGTGCGCTCGGGTCGTCTTTCCGAATGCGCCCTGAACGACACCTAAATGACGACCCGGGTCGACTTTTTCGCTAAAAAGGCTAAATAATCAGTCCCTTAAGTTTTTCGCTCGGGTACAATCCGCGGTTCGTCAGCGCGATCTCCATCCATCGGTCCGGAAGCGGGCCAGGGCGCGGCTGACTGTCTTTCCCATATCGATTTCTTTTTCGATGGTTGGGTTGTTCACTGCTTTCGCCTGTCATAGGGAGTGGGGATAATGTCCAATCTCAGCACCGCGCTGAAACTGGTGCCGGCTGATACGCAGTTGCCCGTAAACGTCTACATCGACGAGGCACTGCATCAACAAGAACTGGAACTGCTGTTCAAGAAGGGCCCGGGTTATGTCGGCCACGAGCTGATGATCCCCGAAACGGGCGATTATCACACGCTGGCTGCCGAGGACGAGGGCCGCATCCTGGTACGGAATGCCGACGGGATCGAGCTCATGTCCAATGTCTGCCGCCACCGGCAGGCCATCATGCTCAATGGCCGCGGCAATGCGAAAAACATTGTCTGCCCCTTGCACCGCTGGACCTACGACCTCAAGGGCGAGCTGCTCGGCGCACCGCATTTCGCCGAGCGTCCGTGCGTCCATCTGAACCGCTCGCCGCTGCAGAACTGGAACGGCCTGCTGTTCGAGGGACAGCGCGACGTGCGCGCCGACCTGGCACGCCTGGGCGTGGCCGAAGACCTGAACTTCGAAGGCTACCTGCTCGACCACGTCGAGATCCACGAGTGCAACTACAACTGGAAGACCTTTATCGAGGTCTATCTGGAGGACTACCACGTCGTGCCGTTCCACCCGGGCCTCGGGAGCTTTGTCTCCTGCGACGACCTGAGCTGGGAGTTCGGCGACTGGCACAGCGTCCAGACTGTCGGGTTGCACGCGGGCCTGAAGCGCCCGGGCAGCCCCACGTACCAGAAGTGGCATGAGGCCGTGCTGCGCTTCAACAACGGCGTTCTGCCCAAGTATGGCGCGATCTGGCTCACCTACTACCCCAACATCATGGTGGAGTGGTATCCGAACGTGCTCGTGGTCTCCACCCTGCACCCGCTCGGGCCGAACAAGACGCGCAACGTCGTGGAGTTCTACTACCCCGAGGAAATCGCGCTGTTCGAGCGCGAGTTCGTCGAGGCCGAGCGCGCCGCCTACATGGAAACCTGCGTCGAGGACGACGAGATCGCCGAGCGCATGGACGCCGGGCGCCGGGCGCTGGCAAAACGCGGCGTCAGCGAGACCGGCCCGTACCAGTCGCCCATGGAAGACGGTATGCAGCACTTTCATGAATGGTATCGCCGCGCCATGTCCTTCACGGACTGACCCGCCAGCCAAGGCCCAGCGGCCCGCGGCAGCGACACCGCAGTGACGACGCAAGCAAAACGGACCGCCCAGGCGGTCCGTTTTGCCTTTGGTGCAGTGCACACTCGCTGCTACAATCGCCGCTTCCGGTGTGCGCCCGGCGCCTCGCCGCCTGTCGTGCCGGCCATCCGCCTCATGCGGAGCCTTTCGCGATCCGGCTCCCCGCCCCCCGCCAGGAGCCGGCTCGCGCGCTGCCCATTCTTCCTTTCGCCTCACCATGCAATCGCTCTGGATGCTGTTCGCCGCCTTCGCCTTCTCGTTAATGGGGGTGGGCGTCAAGCTGGCATCCGAGATCTATGCCACGGGCGAGATCGTTTTCTACCGCAGCCTGATCGGCGTGATCATCATGTGGACAGTGCTGGCTTCGTCGGGCACCTCGGTGCGTACGCCCCACATGGCCATGCATATCAAGCGCAGCCTGTTCGGCGTGACCGCCCTGCTGCTGTGGTTCACCTCGATCACCATGCTGCCGCTGGCCACGGCAATGACCCTGAACTACATGTCGCCGGTCTGGATCGCGCTGATCCTGGGCGCCGGCGCGGCCTTGACCGGCACCGGCGGCGCCGACCGCAAGCTGATCGGCGCCATCCTGATGTCGTTCGGCGGCGTGATCTGCCTGTTGCAGCCGTCTGTCGGCCAGAACCAGCTCACCGGCGGCCTGATCGGCCTGATCTCCGGCATGTTCACCGCGCTGGCCTACGTCGAGGTACGCCAGCTCGGCCAGCTGGGCGAGCCCGAAGGCCGCATCGTGTTCTATTTCTCGGCAGTCGGGATGGTGGTGGGCCTGGCCTGGATGCTGTTCACCGGCCCAAGCACCCACACCTGGCGTGGCGCGGGCCTGCTGCTGGCCATCGGCATCCTGGCCACCCTCGGCCAGACCGCGATGACGCGCGCCTACAAGCGCGGCAACACACTGCTCACCGCTAACCTGCAGTACGCCGGCATCGTGTTCTCCAGCCTGTGGGGCATGATTGTCTGGCGCGACCAGCTCAACTGGCTGTCCTGGGTCGGCATGGCGCTGATCATCGCCAGCGGCATCGCCACCACGCTCACCCGGGCGCGCGAAGGCTCCAACCGGCAGCCGACCGCCGATACCCCGGTCAAGTCGGCCGAGGCGGAAGTGCACCCCGAGGTGTAGCATCGGGGGTGGCCAACGGTGCTCACCCCGCCGCCCGCGCCTGCCCGTGCCGTTGCAGCGCGACTATCCCAACCCAAGGTTATGCCATGTTCACCACCCTGATCTCCAGCCAGGACCTGCGCGCGCTGCGCGAAGACGGCAGCCGCCACAGCGTCGTGATCGACTGCAGTTTCGACCTGGCCAACCCAGCCGCCGGACGCGAGGCCTATCTCGTGGGCCACCTGCCCGGCGCCTTCTACCTGCACCTGGACAACGAGCTGTCCGGCGAGAAGACCGGCACCAACGGCCGGCACCCGTTGCCGGACCCCAACACGCTGACCGCGCGCTTGCGCGTGCTGGGCGTGAGCGAAGACACCCAGGTCATTGCCTACGACGCACAGGGCGGCATGTACGCGGCACGCGCCTGGTGGCTGCTGCGCTGGCTGGGCCACGGCGCGGTGGCCGTGCTGGATGGCGGCAAGAATGCGTGGGTGGCGGCCGGCCTGCCGCTCGAGGCGGACAACACGCCTGATCCCGAAATCCCGGGCAACCTGACGCGCAAGGCCTCGCTGGTCGCCATGGTGGACGCCGACGCCGTGCTGGCGAACCTCGCAAGCCCGACGCGGCTGGTGGTGGACGCCCGCGCGGCGGACCGCTTCCGTGGCGAGAACGAAACGCTGGATCCCGTGGGCGGGCATATCCCCGGCGCGGCCAACCGCTTCTTCAAGGACAACCTGGAGGGGAACGGCAGCTTCAAGCCGGCCGCTGCGTTGCGCCAGGAGTTCGGGCAAGTGCTGGGCAGCAAGCCGGCCAGCGAGGCGATCATGCAGTGCGGCTCGGGCGTGACCGCCTGCCACAACTTGCTGGCACTGGAAGTGGCTGGCATGCCGGGCGCAGCGCTCTACCCGGGCTCGTGGAGCGAGTGGTGCGCCGACCCGGCTCGGCCGGTGGCAAGCGGCGCCTGATGGTGGCGTGATGGTGGCACGATGGCGCCGCGACAGTGGGCGCCGGTCAGCCTTACTTGGTGGCAGCCGCCACGCCGTGCGCGTGGCCATGACCATGGTCATGCGCTTCGTGCACGCCATTGGTGATGAAGAAGATGGCGCAGATCCCGGTGGCGACCAGCGCCACCTGGATGATCGACTCGCGCCAGCGCGGCTTGCGCTGCATCTGCGGCATCAGGTCGCTCACGGCGATATAGACGAAGCTGCTTGAAGCAATCACCAGCACGTAGGGAATCCAGCCACTCATCTGGTCGAGCAGGTAATAGCCGACCACCCCGCCGGCGATGGCCGCCAGGCTGGACAGCAGGTTGAAGGCAAAGGCGCGCGCCTTCGAGAACCCAGCGTTGAGCAGCACGATGAAATCGCCAACTTCCTGCGGGATCTCGTGCGCGGCGATGGCCAGCGCGGTGACCAGGCCAATATGCGGATCGGCCAGGAAGGCAGCGGCGATCACGATGCCGTCGGCGAAGTTGTGGAAGGTATCGCCCACCAGGATGGTCATGCCGCTACGGCCCGCTTCCTCGCGGTCATGGCCGTGGTGGTGGTGGTGCCCATCCCCTTCGTGATGGTGAGAGTGGCGCAGCAGCGCGACCTTTTCCAGCAGGAAGAAACCAAGCAGGCCGGCCAGCAGGGTACCGAACAAGGCACGCGGATCGGCGCCGGACTCGAAGGCCTCGGGCAGGGAATGCAGCAGCGCCGTGGCCAGCAGCACCCCCACCGAGAAACTCACCATGCGCTCGACCACGCGGGATGCCACCGTCAGCGACAACAGCGCCGCGCCAAAGATACTGCCCACCCCCGAGATGGTGGCGGCAAGCAGGATGTAGACAAGCGTGGAATCGATGATGGGCTCCTGGGATCG
Source organism: Cupriavidus sp. CuC1 (assembly GCF_044627735.1). Taxonomy (NCBI): domain Bacteria; kingdom Pseudomonadati; phylum Pseudomonadota; class Betaproteobacteria; order Burkholderiales; family Burkholderiaceae; genus Cupriavidus; species Cupriavidus sp. CuC1. Next base: position 65,985 of record NZ_JBIUHC010000037.1, read on the forward strand.
GCTTTTCCGCTCGCGGGGAGCAGCATCGATCTCAAACGCAACAGTGTTGCAAGAAACGAAGCCCGCATTGTACGTAGGTTGCAGCCGGTTTTGCAAATCCCGCGGCACAAGTCGAGCTTGGCCGCGGGCCCGGCGCCGCCGGGCCTTGCCGCAAACGCGTGCCAATGCGCGCCCGCGTCAAACCCCGTGCTGCTTGAACCAGGCCAGGCAGCGCTGCCAGCCGTCCTTGGCGTCGGCCTCCCGATAGCTCGGGCGGTAGTCCGCGTTGAAGGCATGGCCGGATTCCGGATAGACCACGAAGGTCGATGCCTTGGCAAAGGGATCGTGCGATGCCGCCAGCGCCGCCCTCATCTTCTCGACCTGCTCCTGGGTGATCCCAGTGTCCTTGCCGCCATAGAGCCCCAGCACAGGCACCTTGAGCTGGCCGGCCAGGTCGATCGGGTTGCGCGGCTTGATCGGGGTCGGCTCGCCCACCAGCTGGCCATACCAGGCCACGCCGGCCTTGATCTGCTGGCTATGCGCGGCGTACAGCCAGGTAATGCGCCCGCCCCAGCAAAAGCCGGTGATGGCCAGCCGGCTGGTATTGCCGCCGTTGCCCTTGGCCCAGGCCACGGCAGCATCGAGATCGCCCATCACCTGCTCGTCGGGCACCTTGGAGATGAGCTTCGCCTGCAGTTCCTGGATAGTGCCGAAGCTGCTGGGGTCGCCCTGGCGCGCGAACAGCTCCGGCGCGATGGCGAGGTAGCCCAGCTTGGCAAAGCGCCGGCAGATGTCGGCGATGTGCTCATGCACGCCGAAGATCTCGCTGACCACCAGCACCACCGGCAAGTTGGTCTTGCCTTCCGGCTGGGCGCGGTACGCCGGCATGTTGAAGCCGCCCGAGGGAATCGTCACCTCGCCGGCGGTGAGGCCAGTGAAATCGGTCTTGATGGCCTGCGCCATCACGGGCAAGGCAGCGGCAGCAAACGCCGAACCCAGCGTCGTCTTGACGAAGGCGCGGCGGTCAAAGGACTGGCTAGGTACGAGGCTTTCGACTTCTGGCTTCAGCATGCGGTCTCCTGTCAGGCGTGGATGGCTTGAATGGCTTGGATTGCGGATCCGGAAGGGGCAAGGCACACCGACGCCACCGGCGCCGGGAGATCCGATTCTAAGCAAACATGGCGTGAAACGCACGCGCCCGGCAGGAGGGGCGAGCCTCTGCCCTCCTGCGGCACCCGTTAGCCTGTCAGCTGGTCAGCTGGTCAGTGCAGCTTGACGCGCGGGCTGGTCTTGCTGCGCAGCCAGTGGGTCACGGTATCCAGCCCCATGCCCACGGCGCCGTGCAGCGCCATGACGTGCATGCGGTACAGGGAGCTGTACATCACGCGCGCCAACAGGCCTTCGATGAACATGGAGCCGCCGATCAAGCCGCCCATCAGGCTGCCGACCGCGCTGAAATGCCCCAGCGACACCAGCGACCCCAGGTCCTTGAAGGCAAACGACGGCAGCGGCTTGCCGTCCAGTCGCGCGCGCAGCGCGCCGTAGAGGAACATGGCCTGCTGGTGCGCGGCCTGGGCGCGCGGCGGCACCGCGCCCTGCTTCTCGGGCCAGGGGCAGCTGGCGCAATCGCCAAAGGCGAAGATATCGGGATCGGCCTCGCTTTGCAGCGTGGGCTTGACGATGATCTGCCCCATCCGGCTGACCGGCAGGCCCAGGGTGGACAGCACCGCCGGCGCGGTAATGCCGGCGGCCCACACCGTCAGGTCGGCGTCGATGCGCTTGCCGCTGGCGGTCAGCACCGCGTCCTCGGTGACTTCGGTCACGCGCTCGGCGGTGAGGACTTCGATGTCGAGCTTGTGCAGCAGCTTGGTGGTTTCGGTGGACACGCGCTCGGACAGCGCGGGCAGGATGCGCGGGCCGGCCTCGATCACGTGGATGCGCACATCGCGGCGCGGATCCAGCTGATGCAGCCCGTAGGCGCTGAGCACGTGCGCGGTATTGCGCAGCTCGGCGGAGAGCTCGACGCCGGTGGCGCCGGCGCCGATGATGGCAACGTCCACGCGCGGGCGGCTGTCTTCGCCAATGCGCCCGCGCCCGTTCTGGGCACGCACGCAGGCCGAGATCAGCTTGCGGCGGAAGCGCTCTGCCTGATCCACGGTGTCGAGCGCGATGGCGTTCTCGGCCGCGCCGGGCACGCCGAAGAAATGCGTGACGCAGCCGATCGCCAGCACCAGGGTGTCATAGGGCAGTTCGCGCGCGGGCAAGAGCTCCGTGCCGTCGAGGTCGACGCAGGCCGCCACCGAGATGGTCTTGCGGGTCCGGTCGATGCCGGTCAGCTCGCCTTGCTGGAATTCGAAATGATGCCAGCGCGCCTGCGCGACGTATTCGAGTTGATGGGTGTGGGGATCCATGCTGCCGGCGGCCACTTCATGCAGCAGCGGTTTCCAGATATGCGTGGGGGAGCGGTCCACCAGTACCACCTGCGCGGCCCCGCTCTTGCCGAGCTTGTCGCCCAGCCGCGTGACCAGCTCCAGCCCGCCTGCTCCTCCTCCCACGACGATGATGCGATGCGCCCTTCCCTCTGTGCTCATGATCTACCCAGTGTCGTCGATATTCTTTTGCCGGGGCACGACGCGAGCCCGTGGCCACGGCTTTTCGCCAGTTTGCTGCACAGCAGCACAACTGGCAAGGCGCCATTCACCGATTCAGCGGTCGCTTCATTCGATACCAGGATGCAGGAATACGGGACCGTGGGCAATCCCGGAGCGGCCCGAGGGGCCGCCCCGTGCGCTTAGTGGGCCTCCTCCCAGTTGCTGCCGGTGCCGACTTCGGCCACCAGCGGCACGCGCAGTTCGGCCACATTGCACATCAGTTCCGGCAGCTTGACCTTGACCAGCTCCAGCTCGGCCTGCGGCACTTCAAGCACCAGTTCATCATGCACCTGCATGACTTGACGCGTGCCCAGGCCATCGCGTTCCAGCCAGCCCTGCACGGCGATCATGGACAGCTTGATCAGGTCGGCGGCGGTGCCCTGCATCGGCGCGTTGATGGCGGCGCGCTCGGCGCCCTGGCGGCGCGGGCCGTTGCCGCCATTGATGTCGGGCAGCCACAGGCGGCGGCCGAACACGGTCTCGACGAAGCCCTGCTCGCGCGCGGTCTGCCGCGTTTCTTCCATGTACCTCGCCACGCCGGGGTAGCGCATGAAATAGCGATCGATATAGTGCTTGGCGGCCTCGCGCTCGATGCCGAGGTTGCCGGCCAGGCCAAAGGCGCTCATGCCGTAGATCAGGCCGAAATTGATGACCTTGGCGTAGCGGCGCTGCTCGCTGCTGACCGCATCCGGCGCCACGCCGAAGATCTCCGCCGCGGTGGCGCGGTGCACGTCCTCGCCCTCGGCGAACGAGCGCATCAGGTTCTCGTCGCCGGAGATATGGGCCATGATGCGCAGCTCGATCTGCGAGTAATCGGCCGACACGATCACGTTGCCCGGACCGGCGATAAAGGCCTCGCGGATACGCCGGCCTTCTTCGGTACGCACGGGGATGTTCTGCAGGTTGGGCTCGGTCGAAGCCAGCCGGCCGGTCACCGCGGTGGTTTGCCCATAGCTGGTATGCACGCGGCCGGTAGCCGGGTTGACCATCTTCGGCAGCTTGTCGGTATAGGTGGACTTGAGCTTGGCCAGGCCGCGGTAGTCCAGCAGCAGCTTGGGCAGCGGGTAATCCTCGGCCAGCTTCTGCAGCACCTCTTCGTCGGTGGACGGCGCGCCGCTGGCGGTCTTCTTGACCACCGGCAGCTTCATCTGGCCGAACAGGATCTCGCCGATCTGCTTGGGCGAGCCAAGATTGAAGGGCTGGCCCGCGGCCTCATAGGCGGCCTGTTCCAGCTCCAGCATGCGCTGGCCAAGCTGCGCGCTCTGCGCGCCCAGGCGCGCGGCGTCGATCAGCACGCCATTGCGCTCGATCTTCTGCAGCACCACCGAGACCGGCATCTCGATCTGCTCATAGACGTAGTGCACGCCCCGCAAGGCCTCGACCTGCGGGTACATATTGCGGTGCAGGCGCAGCGTGACGTCGGCATCCTCGGCGGCGTACTCGGTGGCGCGCGCGATGTCGATCTGGTCGAAGCCGATCTGGCTCGCGCCCTTGCCGCACACTTCCTCGTAGCTGATGGTCTTGAGGCCGAGCAGGCGCTCGGCCAGGCTGTCCATGCCATGGTTGCGGTGGGACGCCAGCACGTAGCTCTGCAGCATGGTGTCGTGCACGATGCCGCGCAGGTTCACGCCATGATTGGCAAAGACATGGGCGTCGTACTTCAGGTTCTGACCGACCTTGCCGCGCAACGGGTCTTCCAGCCAGGCGCGCATGCGCGCCAGCACGGCCTCGCGCGTGAGCTGGCCATTGGCTTCCAGCCCCACCACATCCGGGCCGCGATGCGCCACCGGGATATAGCAGGCTTCGCCCGGCTCGATGGACAGCGAGATGCCGACCAGCTGCGCCTGCAGCGGGTCCAGCGAGGTGGTCTCGGTATCGATGGACACCAGCGGCGCGGTTTCGATGCGACGCATCCAGGCCTCCAGCGCCGCCTCGGTCGCCACGGTCTCGTAGCGGATCTGGGCCGGGGCCGGGGCGCTGTCGAACAGGCCGCCCTGGGCCGGGCCCGGATCGGCCGCACCCGCACCCGCGCCCGCACCCGCACCCGCACCCGCACCCGCACCC
>NZ_JBIUHC010000038.1:0-69728 GCF_044627735.1 Cupriavidus sp. CuC1
GTAGCGAGCGCCCGCCCTCTCCCCCGGCCCCTCTCCCACAAGTGGGAGAGGGGAGCCAACCAGCGGCAAGATCAACCGTTCAACTGATCGACCCATTGTGGTAGCCGTGTGATGCGCTGATGGGGGAAAGGCCGGATGAGGTACTCGACGCACTGGCGGCGTTCGCGCGCAAGGTGGTAGCGGCAGGTTGAACGCTGCGGCGTAGCGAGCGCCCGCCCTCTCCCCCGGCCCCTCTCCCACAAGTGGGAGAGGGGAGCCAACCAGCGGCAAGATCAACCAACTGGTGTAGCCGTGTGAAGCGCCCGAAGGGCGGGCCACATCCCAGCGCGATGCGAAGCGAGCCGTCAAGGTGTGCAGAGGCCGTATGGGGCGCCTCGGGATTCGGCGAAAAGAGCGGAAAAGAGGGACCCATGTCTGAGTATCGCCTTAAGGCGATGCGAGTTTGGGTCCCGGCCGCTCTTTTCGTCGAATCCCGAGGGGGTGTCGCCCCATCCGGCGCGCCTTTTTTGCCTACTTTTTTGGCAAGACAAAAAAGTAGGTCGCCGCCCCGCAGGGGTGGTGAAACTGCAGTTGCTTTTGACGTTAAGCAGTTGCAGTTGCAGTTGCAGTTGCAGCCGCCACCACACCCCACATAAACTAAAACCTCCCCCGAACCCCCCACAGGAACCCGCCATGCCCCAGGCCCACCCCCGTGAGTTCGAGAATTTCGCCGCCTTCTACCCGTTCTACCTGAACGAACACCGCAACCCCACCTGCCGCCGCCTGCATTTCGCCGGCTCCACAGTGGCATTGCTGTGCCTGCTCGCGCTGATCCTCAGCGGCAACTGGTGGTGGCTGGCAGCGGCCGCGGTATCAGGCTATGCCTTCGCCTGGGTCGGCCATTTCGCCTTCGAGAAGAACCACCCCGCCACCTTCCGCCATCCGCTCTACAGCCTGATGGGCGACTGGGTCATGTACAGCGAGATGTGGCGCGGCAGGATTCCCTTCTAGCCCACGAGGCTATCAAACCTGGCCGTGCCAGCCGGGCGGCACCACCTCAAGGGTGCGCCGTGCGGGATCGGCCGGGCGTTCCTGGGCTGCCGACCCTGCCTGCGCTTGCCCCTGCTGATCCTGTTGCCGGCGCCGGAAAACCGCCTCCAGCGGCTGGTCCAGGCGTGGGTTGTCCAGCACCTGCTTGAGTGCATCGGCGCCCTGCAGCTGCTGCGCCAGGGCCGTGCGCGGCAGGCGCGGCAGGTTCAGCACCAACCGGTCGTGCAGCGTGCGCAGCGTCACCTGCCCCGGGTCGCACAGCAGCGCCCAGTGCGCCTGGCCGCGATCCTGCGCCAGCCTGCCGACCAGATGCATGGCCTTGAGCTTGCCCAGCAGGTCCGCCAGGTAATCCGCCTCGACCCGCAGCTTGCGCCCCAGGTCCAGCTCGCCGACGCTGCGCGGCACTTCGTCCCGCGCCCGGTAGAGCAGGTAGAGCACGCCAAGCGCGTCGAAGAACTCGCTGCCGGCAAAGGTGCGGCGGCGCCAGTAGCCCTGCCGGATCACCGGCAGGTTGGCGGCGATGGTGGCGCCCAGCAAGGTCACCAGCCAGCTCAGGTAGATCCACAGCAGGAAGATCGGCAGCGCGGCAAAGGTGCCGTAGACCGCGGTGTAGGTCGGGATATGGGTGACAAAGTAACCGAAGCCGCGTTTGGCCAGCTCGAAGGCCAGCGCCGCCACCAGGCCGGCGGCAATCGCATCGCGCCATTCCACGTTGGCGTTGGGCACGGCGGTGTAGAGAAAGGCGAAAGCCACCGCCGAGAGCAGCACCGGCGTCAGGCTCACCACCAGCCCCAGCCCGAACGGCATGGTGCCGACATAGCCGGCCGAGACCGAGATCAGGTAGGAGCTGATCGACAGGCTGGCGCCGATCAGCACGGGGCCCAGCGTCAGCACGGCCCAGAAGACCAGCACGCGCTGCGCCAGCGGGCGGCGCTGCTTGACCCGCCAGATCGCGTTGAGCGCGTCCTCCACCGTCAGCATGGTCAGCACCGAAGTCACCATCAGGCCGCCCAGGCCCACGGCGGTCAGGCCCTTGGCGTTCTTGGCGAACTGGCCGAGGTAGCTGGTAATGGAATTGCTGACGTTGCCCGGAATCAGGTTCTGGAACAGGAATGACTCGGTCTCGCTGCGAAACTCGCGGAACACCGGGAAGGCCGCCAGCAAGGCAAAGGCCACCGTCAGCACAGGCACCACCGCCAGCACCGTGGTGAATGTCAGGCTGGCCGCGACCTGCGGCAAGCGGCCTTCGCCGGCGCGGCGCAGCGCGTAGCGGGTGAGCGCGCGCAGTTTTTGCAGGTTCCATTCCCTGCGCAGGCGAACGATGCGGGCGGCAAACATGCTGGGGCAAACTCCTAACCGGATTCAGTGGCGGGGCCGCAACTATAATACGCGCATTGCCTTCGCGCGCCGCGCAAGGCACAAACCCGGCCTGCCTCCCGGGACCGCCCCATCCTGGCGCCCCCCGGTTACCCGTGGGGCGCCGCAGCCCTGTCCATGACCGAACTCTTAGTCCTCTACTACAGCCGCCACGGCAGCACCCGCAAGCTGGCCGAATGCATCGCCACCGGCGTCGACAGCGTGCCCGGCGCGCAGGCGCGCCTGCGCACGGTGCCGCCCGTCTCGACAGTGAGCGAAGCCACCGCCCCGGATATCCCCGCGGATGGCCCGCCGTACGCGGAACTGCGCGACCTGGAGGAATGCGCCGGCCTGGCCCTGGGCAGCCCCACGCGTTTTGGCAACATGGCCGCGCCGATGAAGTACTTCCTCGATGGCACCGTGGCCCAGTGGCTGTCGGGCGCCCTCACCGGCAAGCCCGCCTGCGTGTTCACCGCCACCGGCAGCCTCCACGGGGGCCAGGAAACCACCTTGCTGTCGATGATGCTGCCCCTGCTCCATCACGGCATGCTGGTCATGGGCCTGCCCTATTCGGAAAGCGCGCTGATGACCACCACCGGCGGCGGCACGCCCTACGGTCCGAGCCACCACGCGCGCGTGGACAACAGCGCGCCGGTGTCCGAGGATGAAGCCGCGCTCGCGCGCGCCATGGGCAAGCGCCTGGCCGAGACCGCGCTGCGGCTGGCCGGCGGGAGCCGCGCATGAGCGCCGCCCCGAACCCCGCGGCACCGTCCGCCGCCAACGCCAGCGACGGCGCGCTGCACAACGCCGCCCTGTGGCGCCTGAGCGCGGGCAGCCTGATTGCGCTGATCGTGCTGTGCATCGCCTGGGAATGGTTCCTGGCGCCGCTGCGTCCTGGCGGCTCCTGGCTGATCCTCAAGTTCCTGCCACTGCTGCTGCCGCTGCGCGGCGTGCTGACCCGCAACCGCTACACCATGCAGTGGTCTTCGATGCTGATCCTGTTGTTCTTCACCGAAGGCATCGTGCGCGCCACCAGCGACCGCGCGCCATCTTCCACGCTGGCGTGGATCGAGGTCGCGCTGACGCTTGTGTTCTTCTTCGGCACCGTCCTCTACCTGCGCCCTTACAAGCGCCGCGCCAAGGCCCTGCAGCCGGCCAAGCCCGGCAAATGACCACGCCGGCGAGCTCGCCGTCAGCCCGCACCGATCCATCCCAGCGCGGCCGCCGCCACGGCGGCCGCCCTCCCGGACCCACCGCCATGAACGCCTCGCACCTCGACTCCTTCCTTGCCCTTTGCCGCGCCGCGCTCGGCGAGCAGCACGTGCTGACCGACGCCGCCGATAAGGCCCCCTACCTGACCGACTGGCGCAAGCGCTACACGGGCGAGGCAGTGGCGGTATTGCGGCCGGGCTCGGCGGAGGAAGTCGCCGCCGCCGTGCACGCCTGCCACGCGCACAAGCTGGCCGTGGTGCCGCAAGGCGGCAATACGGGGCTATGCGGCGGCGCCACGCCGCAGGCGGAACCCGCGTCGGTGGTGATCTCGCTGCAGCGCCTGAACCGGGTGCGGCAGGTGGACCCGCTCAACAACACCATCACCGTGGAAGCCGGCGTGATCCTGCAGCAGTTGCAAGACACCGCGCGCGAGCACGGCCGGCTGTTCCCGCTGAGCCTGGCCGCGGAAGGCAGCTGCACCATCGGCGGCAACCTCTCCACCAACGCGGGCGGCACGGCCGTGCTGCGCTATGGCAATACGCGCGAGCTCTGCCTGGGGCTGGAAGTGGTAACGCCTGCCGGCGAGATCTGGGACGGCCTGCGTGGCCTGCGCAAGGACAACACCGGCTACGACCTGCGCGACCTTTTTATCGGCGCGGAAGGCACGCTCGGCATCATCACCGCCGCCGTGATGAAACTCTACCCGCTGCCACGCGCCCGCGTCACCGCGCTGGCCGCCGTGGCCAACCCGCGCGCGGCGCTGGCCTTGCTCGCTATCGCACAGCAGCGCGCCGGCGCCATGCTCACCGGCTTCGAGCTGATGTCGGAGCGGTGCCTGTCGCTGGTCACGACCCACTACCCGCAACTGCGTTATCCGTTCGACCGGCCGCATCCGCAAGTCGTGCTGCTGGAGCTCTCCGACAACGAAAGCGAAGACCATGCGCGCGCCATCTTCGAAGCGCTGATGGAAACCGCCTTCGAAGCCGGCGTGGTGCAAGACGCGGTAGTCGCCGAATCCGTGCAGCAGTCGCGCGACTTCTGGAACCTGCGCGAGCATATCCCGCTCGCCCAGGTCGACGAAGGCAAGAACATCAAGCACGACATCGCCCTGCCCATCTCGCGCATCGCGGACTTCATCGACACCACCGACGCCCTGATCCAGCAAGCCTTTCCCGGCGCGCGCATGGTCACCTTCGGCCATCTTGGCGACGGCAACCTGCATTACAACGTTTCGCCCCCGGTGGGCGAGAGCCATGATGCATTCCTCGGCAATTCGGAAGCCATCAACCTGATCGTGCATGACAGTGTGCACGCGCATCGGGGATCGATATCGGCGGAACACGGGCTCGGCCAACTCAAGCGTGAAGAGAACCGGCGCTACAAGAGCGAAGTGGAACTGGCGATGATGCGGGCGATCAAGCAGGCGCTGGATCCGCAGGGGCGGATGAATCCGGGCAAGGTGGTCTAGGCGAATGCGGCGGCGGGCAGGCGCTCACGTGCCCTTCAACTCCGCCACGTGCTGGTCCTTCAGCTTGACGTAGTTGGCCGCCGTATAGCGGAAGAAACCGCGCTCCTTCTCCGTCAGCGGCCTCGCCTGCTTCACCGGGCTGCCGACATAGAGATGCCCGCTCTCTAGCACCTTGCCCGGCGGCACCAGGCTGCCGGCGCCGAGGATCACTTCGTCCTCGATCACCGCGCCGTCCATCACGATGGTGCCCATGCCGATCAGGATGCGGCTGCCCACCGTGCAGCCATGCAACAGCGCCTTGTGCCCGATCGTCACGTCGTCGCCGATGGTGAGCGGAAAGCCCTCGGGGTTGAACGGCCCGGCATGCGTGATGTGCAGCACGCTGCCGTCCTGCACGCTGGTGCGCGCGCCGATGCGGATGCGATGCATGTCGCCTCGGATGGTCACCAGCGGCCAGATGGAACTGTCCGCGCCGATCTCTACGTCGCCGATCACGACGGCGCTGGGGTCGACGAACGCGCGGTCGCCGAGTTGGGGGGCCTTGCCCTGGAAGCTGCGAATGGTCACGATGTAAGCCTGAAAACCTGAAAGCCGCCAATCAAACGCATGCGCCGCCGCGCCGGGGTGGCGCCGGGTCAGGCGTGAACATGCGCTGGCACGCGCATTCTAATCCGATCTTCGCTCTCAGCCGTGCCCCACGCGGTCCTTGATGAAGCCCGCCATCCGCTCCAGCACCTGGCTCAGGTCCGGCTGGCGCCGTCGTCGATGTTCATCGCGCTGCCGCGCGATTTCATCTAGTGGCAATCGCTGTGCCACTCCGCGCCGAAACGCGCATGCCGCACGCTCGCGCGATTCGACGCCACAAAAAACAAAACCCCGGAAGACCGCAATCTTCCGGGGTTCCGCCGCCAATACGATGTGTAGTGGCGGAGACGGAGGGATTCGAACCCTCGATCCAGGTTTTGGCCCGGATGCTCCCTTAGCAGGGGAGTGCCTTCGACCTCTCGGCCACGTCTCCCAAATCTGCCGTTGTGTGAGGGAGGCCACACAACGAAGCGCGTATTCTATCGGGCCAATTTCAATTGGTCAACGGTGATTCGATGACTAATTTAAAAAACTTGGTCGGCCCGTCAGAAGCGCAGGCCGCACGCGGCCTGCTTCGCATGGATCACGCCTGATCCAGCTCGAACACCTTATGCAGCGCGCGCACGGCAAGCTCCATGTACTTCTCGTCGATCAGCACCGAGATCTTGATTTCCGAGGTGGAGATCATCTGGATGTTGATGCCTTCTTCGGACAGCGTGCGGAACATCTTGCTGGCGATGCCGACGTGCGAGCGCATGCCCACGCCGACTACCGAGACCTTCGACACCTTCGGGTCGCCCGATACGCTGGCAGCGCCGATATGGGCCTTCACGCCATCGTTGAGGATGGCGAGCGCGCGCTGGTATTCGCCGCGCGGCACGGTGAAGGTGAAGTCGGTCTTGCCGTCGACGGACTGGTTCTGGATGATCATGTCGACGTCGATGTTGGCGTCGGCAACCGGGCCCAGGATCTGGTACGCGATGCCGGGCTTGTCGGGCACGCCCAGGACGGTGATCTTCGCCTCGTCACGGGCAAAGGCGATGCCGGAGATGACGGCTGCTTCCATTTCAGAATTTTCCTCAAAAGTGATCAGCGTGCCCGAGTGCATTTCTTGCTCGAGGGGCATCAGGGGGTCGGTGAGCGACGACAGCACGCGGGTCTTCACGCGGTATTTGCCGGCGAATTCCACCGAACGGATCTGCAGCACCTTGGAGCCCAGGCTGGCCATTTCCAGCATTTCCTCGAAGGTGATCTGGTCCAGGCGGCGAGCGTCTTCGACCACGCGCGGATCGGTGGTGTAGACCCCGTCCACGTCGGTGTAGATCAGGCATTCCTCAGCCTCGATGGCGGCGGCGATCGCCACTGCCGAGGTGTCGGAGCCACCACGGCCCAGCGTGGTGATATTGCCGTTGTCGTCGATGCCCTGGAAGCCCGTGACCACCACCACGCGCCCGGCGTCGAGATCGGCCAGGATGCGCTCGTCATCGATGGACTCGATGCGGGCCTTGGTGTGGGACGAGTCGGTCTTCACCGGCACTTGCCAGCCGGTGTAGCTGATCGCGTCGACGCCCTCACCTTGCAGCGCAATCGCGAGCAAGGCGGAGCTGGCTTGCTCGCCGGTGGCGGCCAGCATATCCAGCTCACGCGGGCTCGGCTGCGCCGAAATTTCCTTAGCAAGGCCAAGCAGGCGATTGGTCTCGCCCGACATGGCCGAAGGCACCACGACTACGCGGTGACCTGCACGATGCCATTTGGCAACGCGCTTGGCGACATTCTTGATGCGTTCCGGAGAACCCATCGAAGTGCCACCGTATTTGTGAACGATGAGAGCCATCTGTTTGTCGACACCAGCGATTGTGCAAAACCCCTGAAAATACACGAAGGGGCGACCCAAGGCAAGGCGTGAGGGCATCGGACGACGGCCGCGGCAAGTGGCGCGCAAGGGTTGCTGCGGCCAGAAAGCGGCCTGAAAGCGGCCCGAAGGCGGCTTACCGAGGCTTAATCGATCGGCGCGATGTGGCCCGGCGCATCCACCCACTCGACCCATTCGACACGCCAGCGCGGCGCGGCCGGCGCATCCGGCCAGCGCCGGTGCATGCCCAGGCCAGCCGCGAACACAAGCTGGTCGCCAGACCACAGCAGCGGCAGCCGCGCGCGGCGCGCCATCGGCACACCAGCTTCCTGGTAGGCCTGCTTGAGCGCGCGCGCGGGCCCGCCCGGGCGCAGCACGATGCGCTCGCCGCCTTGCCGCGCAGCAAGGCGCATGGGGCGGCGCAGTGCCGCTTCCGGCAGGCCGAAGGTATCGTCGCGCGTAAAGCGCAGCTCGCCATGCCACGCGGGCACAGGCAGGCTTGCTTCGCCCTGCCAATGCAGCGCCAGGTCTTCCGACGCGATGGCCGGCCCGGCGCGGCGTGCCAGCACGCGCCCCTGGAAGCGATGCAAGACCAGGGCCTCGTGATGGATGGCGGGCTCGCCGCCTTCGTGTTCGATCAGTTGCGCGCGCATGGCGGACAGCCGCGCGGTGGACGGGGCCTGCGTGCCGAGCTCGCGCAGCCACAGGCGCAGCACGGCATCGGCCTGGGCCGGCGCGAGCGCGCGCAGCCCCGCGAGATCCAGCTCGGCCAGCGTGCTGGCATCGCGCGGCGTGCGCACCAGCCCCGACATCCACTGCGTGGCGAGCGCGTCGAGCAATTCGCCGGCCTGCGCCAGGTGCGCTGCAGCCTGCGCCACGTTGGCACGCAATGCAGGAAACGCGGCAGCCAGCGCCGGCATCTGCTGCCTCAGCGCGTTGCGGGCGAAACGGGCATCGTCATTGGAAGGATCGTCGATCCAGGGGAGCGCGTGGATGGCGCAGTACGAATCGATGTCGTCGCGGCCGACCTCAAGCCAGGGACGCAGCAATACGATCTGCTGCCTCTCCCCAAGCCGGCGCAGGCGCGGCATGCCGCCAAGCCCGGCCAGCCCGCTGCCGCGGAACAGGCGCAACAGCACGGTCTCGACCTGGTCGTCCAGGTGATGCGCGAACAGCAGCAGTTGCGCCCCGGCCTCGTCGCACATGGCCTCGAGCGCAGCGTAGCGCGCGCGCCGCGCTGCTGCCTCCAGCCCTTCGCCCTGCCCCTGGGTCACGGTGACGCGGCGGCTGAAAAACGGCAGTTGCCAGTCGCTGCACAGCGAGGCGCAGAAAGCGTCCCACTGGTCCGCCTCGGCCTGCAGGCCATGATGCACATGCAGTGCGACAACGCGCAGCGGCAGCGACGACGCCACCACGGCCGCACGCAGCGCGTGCAGCAGCGCGACCGAATCGCGTCCGCCGGAAAGGGCCACCGCCACCGTGCCTGCCCGCGCGCCGTCGCCAGAAACAACAAAGGCCGCACCGGCCTGAAGCGCCTGTGCGACCTTGTCGGTCAGGCCGGCGGACGGGTCAGCCCGGTGCGCCGGTTTCCTTGAACTTGCCATAGGCCAGCAGGCGCTCATGACGGCGTGCCTGCAGCTCCTTCACGCTCATGCCCTGGAACTGGCGCAGCGAATCCGCCAGCGAGCGCTTGAGCATGGCAGCCATGCCCTTGACGTCGCGGTGCGCGCCGCCCAGCGGCTCGCTCACGATCTTGTCAATCAGGCTGAGCGCCTTGAGGCGGTGCGCGGTCAGGCCGAGGGCTTCGGCAGCTTCCGGCGCTTTCTCGGCGGTCTTCCACAGGATCGACGCGCAGCCTTCCGGCGAGATCACGGCGTAGGTGGCGAACTGCAGCATCTGCACCACGTCGCCTACGGCAATCGCCAGTGCGCCGCCCGAGCCGCCTTCACCGATGATGGTGGCGATCAGGGGCACCTTGAGGCCTGCCATGACATAGAGATTGTGGCCGATGGCTTCGGATTGGCCGCGCTCTTCGGCGTCGATGCCGGGGAATGCCCCCGGGGTGTCGACGAAGGTGAAGATCGGCAGGCCGAACTTGTCGGCGAGTTCCATCAGGCGCTTGGCCTTGCGATAGCCCTCGGGCTTGGACATGCCGAAGTTGCGCAGCGCGCGCTCCTTGGTGTCGCGGCCCTTCTGGTGGCCCATCACCATGCACGCCTGCCCGTTGAAGCGAGCCAGGCCGCCCACGATCGACAGATCGTCGGCAAAGGCGCGGTCGCCGTGCAGTTCGTGGAAATCGGTGAAGATCTCCCGCACATAGTCCAGCGTGTAAGGACGCTGCGGGTGCCGGGCGATCTGTGCCACCTGCCATGGGGTCAGGTTCGCGTAGATGTCCTTGGTAAGCTGCTGGCTCTTGCCGGCCAGCCGCGAAATCTCTTCGGAGATATCGACAGCCGAATCGTCCTGCACAAATCGCAGTTCTTCGATCTTTGCCTCGAGTTCGGCAATAGGCTGCTCAAAATCTAGGAAGGTGGTTTTCATGAGACTCGCGTACCTGTCTGTGAAGGAGCGCATTCTACCGGAATTCGCCCACTAAACCGCAAGTCTGCGGATGCAGTCTCGCGCACTTCCGTGCAAATTTTGCTGCCTTCCAGCCTAATACGTCACAGGCAAGGGATCAAGACTACGCCACATATACCAGGTAGCGACGGTGCGCCACGGCTCCCAGTTGGCCGCAACCTCGCGCGCCTCGCTGCGCGTGACGGGCTCGCCGCTGAAATAATTCGTCGAGATGGCGTTGATCAGGCCGACGTCATCGAGTGGCAGCACATTGGGCCGCATCAGGTTGAACATCAGGAACATTTCGGCGGTCCAGCGGCCTATGCCGCGGATCTGCGTCAGCTCCGCGATGACGGCTTCGTCATCCATCTCGGTCCAGCTATTCACATGCACGCGCCCTGCCTTGAAATGCTCGGCAAGATCGACGATGTATTCCGCCTTGCGGCGCGACAGGCCGCAGGCGGCCAGGTTGTCGTGGCCCGCCTTGAGCATCTGCGCCGGCGTGAGCTTGGGACAGACCACCACCAGCCGCTCCCACACCGTCTGCGCGGCCTTCACCGAGATCTGCTGGCCCACTACGGACCGGGCCAGCGTGATGAACGGGTCGCCACGCGAGATCAGGTGCGCGGGGCCGTAGGTGGGGATCATCTTGCGCAGGATGCGGTCGCGCTTCATCAGGTCGGCGCAGGCCTCATCCCAGTAAGCCGGACGCACGGCATCCACCACCGTTTCAACCGGCAGCGGCAGCGCCTCGGCTTCAGGCAGCACAGGCCCCCTGGCCGCGCGCGCGCCGGTCTTGAGCGCGGGCTTGCCGTCCGCCTTTAACACCGGGCCAAGTGACTTGCCAGCTTCCTTGGCGGCCGCCTTCACTGGCTTGGCTGGCTTGGCCACCTTCGCCGCCGTGCTCGCCTTAAGCAGTTTCGCGGGCGCCAGCGGCTTGGCCGCGGACTTGGCCTTGGTGGTCGCAGCAGTCTTGGACGGCGCCGCGGGCGTCGCCGTCTTGCGCACGGCAGCGTTCAAGCGCGCCTCCACTCGGTAGCACCGCCGGGCTTGTCTTCGAGAACCACGCCGCCCGCGAGCAACTCGGCTCGGATGCGGTCGGCTTCGGCAAAATTGCGATCGGCCTTGGCCTGCTTGCGCGCCGCGATCAGCCCTTCGATCTGCTCCGGCTCGAGGCCATCGGCCGGCTTGCCGCCTTGCAGGAACGCATGGGCATCGCGCCCCAGCAGGCCCAGCGTGGCGGCCAGCCCCTTGAGCTGGCGCGCCATCACGGAAGAACCAGTGCGATTGACTTCGCCGGCCAGGTCGAACAGCACGGCCATGGCGATCGGCGTATTGAAGTCGTCGCCCATTGCGTCGACAAAGCGCCGCGCATGCGCCTCTTCCCAGTCCAGCGGCAGGACATCGGGTTGCACGTCCTTGAGCGCCGTGTACAGGCGCGTCAGCGAGTGACGGGCGTCTTCCAGGTGGACATTGCTGTAGTGCAGCGGGCTGCGGTAGTGCGCGCGCAGGATGAAGAAGCGCACCACCTCGGCGTCGTACTCCTTGAGCACGTCGCGGATGGTGAAGAAGTTGCCAAGCGACTTCGACATCTTCTCGTCATTGATGCGCACGAAGCCGTTGTGCATCCACAGGTTGACGAACGTCTTGCCGCTGGCACCCTCGGACTGCGCGATCTCGTTCTCATGGTGCGGGAACTGCAGGTCGGCGCCGCCGCCGTGGATGTCGAAATGCTCGCCCAGCAAGGCGCAGCTCATCGCCGAGCACTCGATATGCCAGCCAGGGCGGCCCGAGCCCCACTTGGAGTCCCACTTGCTTTCGGCGGGCTCGCTTTCCTTGGCGGACTTCCACAGCACGAAGTCGAGCGGATCGTGCTTGGCTTCGTTGGTGGCCACGCGCTCGCCGGCGCGCAGGTCCTCCAGCGACTTGCCCGACAGGCGGCCGTAGTTGGGGAACTTGCGCACGGCGTAGTTCACGTCGCCGTCGCTGGCATGGTAGGCCAGGCCGCGGGATTCAAGCTTGCTGATGATGTCGAGCATCTGCGGCACGTAGTCGGTGGCGCGCGGCTCATGGTCCGGGCGCTGGATGCCGAGCGCGTCGGCATCCTCGTGCATGTAGCGGATGAAGCGGTTGGTCAGCGCGCCGATGGTCTCGCCATTCTCCGCGGCGCGGCGAATGATCTTGTCATCGATATCGGTGATGTTCTGGACATATGTCACGTCGTAGCCGGCGGTGCGCAGCCAGCGCTGCACCATGTCGAATACCACCATCACGCGCGCATGGCCGACGTGGCAATAGTCGTACACCGTCATGCCGCAGACATACATGCGTACACGGCCGGGTTCGATTGGCACGAAAGGCTGCTTTTCACGCGCGAGCGTGTTGTAGATATTCAGAGGATGCATGAAACGAGGTGAATGGATGAGGGATTGCGCCATTGTCGCGCCATTCGCGAGACCGGCTACCTGGCGCCTGCCTAAAGCCTGGCGCGACCCATATCTTACCGGAAGCGCCCGGGCGCGGTGGGCCGTTGCCGCGCCTTGCGCCGCAGTACCGCAAGCCCGCGCGGCGAGGCCATCGCACCGATACCCGGGCCGGCATGCCCGCGCTTTGCTAGAATGCCGCGGAGTATAACGGACCGCCCATACATGAGCCTGTTCCTGCCCACCATAGCAACCGCTTCATCCCAGCCCGCGCGCCAACGCCTTGCGGCCGCCTCCTTCGCCTTGGCGGCGATCCTGGCAGGCCTCGTTGCCGTCGCAGCGCCCGCGCGCGCGCAGAACGGTCCGCTATCGCTCGCGGTGCCGGGCACCGCGCCCGGCGGCGTGCGCTCGGCCGACCCCGGCATGGTGGACGCCGAAAAGGCGGCGGCGCAGAAGCAGTATGGCGAGGCCATCGACCGTTTCGACCGCGTGCTGGCCACCAACCCGCGCAATGCCCAGGCGCGCTTCGAGCGTGCATGGGCCCTGGCCCAGGCCGGGCGCGAGGACGAGGCCATCGCGGCGCTGCAATCCATGGCCCAGGACTTCCCGGAGTTGCCCGAACCACACAACAACCTGGCGTTGCTGTATGCCAAGCGCGGGGACTTGAAGCGCGCCGAAGCGGAATTGCTGCTCGCGATCGATGTCAAGCCCGATTTCGCCGTGGGCTATGCCAACCTTGGCGATGTCTACCGCCGCATGGCCGAGAATGCCTACCGCAACGCCCTGCGCCGCAATCCCAAGGATGCGGGCGCCGCTGCCGGCCTCAAGCAATTGCAGCCTGTCGCGGCCACCCAGCCACCGGCCGTCGGCACCCGCAAGCCAGGCGCGGCCGCCAGCGAGCCGGCCGCCGCGCCCAAACCTTAATTACCTTGCCCAACGGGCGGGGCCGCGACCCTGCCCGGCCCTATCGTTTCCCCGATCCACGGAGTCAAGCATGATCTTTTCGCGTCGCCTCGTCCTTGCCGGCATCGCCGCCGCCGCCATGGCGCTCTCGCCGCTGGCCGCGCAGGCACAGCAGACAAAAACCGAGCGGGTGCAGTTCGTCACCAGCGCCGGCAAGTTCACGCTCGAGGTCTATCCGGACGCCGCGCCCAAGACCGTCGCGAACTTCATGGAGTACGTGAAGAGCGGCTTCTATAGCGGTACCATCTTCCACCGCGTCATCAACGGCTTCATGGTGCAAGGCGGCGGCTTCGACCGGGACATGAAGCAAAAGCCCACGCGCGCGCCGATCCCGCTGGAAGCCCAGAACGGGCTGAAGAACAAGGCCGGCACGGTGGCCATGGCACGCACCAGCGATCCGAACTCCGCCACCGCCCAGTTCTTCATCAATGTGGTGGATAATTCCAGTCTCGACTATCCGCAGCCGGACGGTAATGGTTACGCCGTGTTCGGCAAGGTGGTGGAAGGCATGGATACCGTCGACAAGATGAAGAACGCGCCCACCACCTCGTATGGCCCGATGCGCAATGTGCCGGCCACGCCGATCGTGATCGAATCGGCTACCGTTGTCAAATAACCGCCGAACAAACACCGAACAAAGGAAATCCAATGTCCAAGGTAGAGCTCCACACCAACCAGGGTGTCATCACCATCGAACTCGACGCTGAAAAGGCACCGAAGTCGGTTGAAAACTTCCTGTCGTATGTGCGCAAGGGTCACTACGACAACACCATTTTTCACCGTGTGATCAAGAACTTCATGATCCAGGGCGGCGGTTTCGAACCCGGCATGAAGCAAAAGGGCACCGATGCCCCGATCGAGAACGAAGCCGGCAACGGCCTGAAGAACGATCGCTACACGGTTGCCATGGCGCGTACCAACGCACCGCACTCGGCCACCGCGCAGTTCTTCATCAATGCGGTCGACAATGACTTCCTGAACTTCACCTCGCCGACCCCGCAAGGCTTCGGCTATGCCGTGTTCGGCAAGGTTGTCGACGGTACCGACGTGGTCGAGAAGATCAAGGGCGTGCGTACCGGCAGCGCTGGCTTCCACCAGGACGTGCCGCTCGAAGACGTGGTCATCGAAAAGGCCGTGGTGGTCGAATAAGCCACTGGCCATCCCGGGACACGTTTCACCGAGCCCCGCGGGGTCGCACCATGACGTCAGGCCAGCTTCTCTTTCCAACCGCATGACTGTGACCCCATCCACGCCGGCCGCCGGCGCCCTCGCGGTGCCAGCGCCGGCGTGGTTCATTTCCGACCTGCATCTCACCCCCGGCATGCCGCGCACGCTGGCGTCCTTCGAGCACGTGCTCGAACGCGCGGCGCAAGAGGCGCGCGCCCTGTTCATCCTGGGTGATTTTTTCGAATTCTGGGTTGGCGACGAAGAAACCGACAGCCCCTTCGCGGCGCAGGTGGCCGCCAGCCTGCGCCGGCTTGCCGAGCGCGGCGCCAAGGTCTACCTGATGCACGGCAACCGCGACTTCCTGCTGGGGCAGCGCTTTGCGCGCGCCGCAGGCGCCACCTTGCTGCCCGACCCCACCGTGATCGACTGCGCCGGCCAGCGCGTGGTGCTCAGCCATGGCGACATGCTGTGCACCGACGATGCACGCTACATGCGGTTTCGCCACTGGACCCGCAAACGCTGGGTGCAGCGTGTCTTCCTGTCGCTGCCCTTGACGCTGCGGCTGCGCGTGGCGCGCCGGCTGCGCGCGGACAGCGAGGCCGGCCGCACACAGGCCCGCCGCGATGCCCCGCCCGATTACGGCGACACCACCCCGCAGGCCGTGGCCGCACTACTGCGCGCAAGCCAGGCGCCGGCCCTGGTGCATGGCCACACCCACCGCCCCGCCCGGCATGAAAGCCCGGAAGGCGTGCGCTGGGTGCTGACCGACTGGGACCTCGACGGCAAGCGGCCGCGCGCCGCCGTGCTGCAACTCGACGCGGGTGGATTCAGCGTGCTGCCGCAAGTGGGCTGACGCCGAATCCCCCCTTTCCTGCTGCATCCGCCTGCTTCGTCAAATCACTTCGTCAGCTCACTTCATCAACTTGCGCAACTCGCTCGCATCGAAGCGGTCGTTCGGCGTGTTCTCGAGATGCTCGCCCAGGCGATCCAGCGCGGCCATCACGGTCTCCAGCCGTTCGTGCTGCTGCGCCGCGTTGTCGATCAGGCTCTTGAGCGCCAGCGAGACCGGGTCGTCCGCGTTCGGCGTGATGCCATAGGCGGAGAACTCCTGCTTGGCGCCCTGCTGCCCGCTGGGCGCGTCCGGCAAGATGATGCGCGCCGGAATGCCGACCGCGGTGGCGCCCGGCGGCACCGGCTTGAGCACCACGGCATTGGAGCCGATGCGCGCGCCGTCACCGATGGTGTAGCCGCCGAGCACCTTGGCCCCGGCGCTCACCACCACATTCGCACCCAGCGTGGGATGGCGCTTCACGCCCTTGTAGAGCGAGGTCCCGCCCAGGGTCACGCCCTGGTAGATGGTGCAGTCGTCGCCGATCTCCGCGGTCTCGCCCACCACCACGCCCATGCCGTGATCGATGAACACGCGCCGCCCCACCTTGGCGCCGGGGTGGATCTCGATGCCGGTGAAAAAGCGGGCCCAGTGCGAAATCCAGCGGCCCAGCCAGTGAAACCCTGCATTCCAGCAGGCATGCGCGAAGCGATGGAACATCACGGCGTGAAAGCCGGGATAGCAGGTCAGTACCTCCAGACGGCTGCGTGCGGCGGGGTCGCGCCGCATGATGGCGTCGATATCTTCCTTCAGGCGAGTGAACATCTTGGTCGTGTCGTGTTGCCACGCGGTGCGCCGCGCGCCCTGGGTCACCAGGGCTGGCGCGCGATCGCCAGCATGGTCATTGGCCGGTGAAAACGGGATCAGGGAGTGTAAGAGATTTGCTACCCTGCTGCCGCCATGGACATTGACTGCAATGACGCCGGCTGGTCCGCGGGACATGTGGAACATCCGGGACAGGCGGCGCCTGCCATCAACATCGCTCGGGCACGTGAACCAGGCCGGTCATCAGGCGGCGCGCGCTGGTGGGGCGCGAAGGCAATGACGCACCCGCGGGCGCGAGGTAGTCGAGCACGATCCCGGCCGCCGCAAACGGCAGGCCGTCCTCGGCAAGATCGCCATCCTCGAGCGGATGGCCATTGCGGCAAGGCACGCGGGCAACGCAGGCCTGGCCCACGTTCTGCTGCCAGATGCGCACGGAGGTGACGCTGTCGCGCGCGGGCACAAAACCGCGCCAGATCGCGAACGGGCCCGCCGCCGCCAGCAGGTCGCCGCTATTGCCGGCCCAGTCGATGCGCGGCTCGCCGATGGCCACCGCGCCGAACAGGCAGTCCACATCGCAATCGGGACGCTGCGAGGAACGCACCAGCACGACATGGCTGGTGCTGGCGGTGGCGCCGCCCATGCCATCGCTGTGCCGGCCATGCGGATCGGGCGAGCCGATCACGCGCAGCAGCACGCCGTCGCGGTCGCCCGGATCGGTGGGCAAGTCGTCAGCCAGGAAGAAGACGCCTTTGCTGGTGCCGCCACGCATGTAGTAGGCCGGAATCTCCACCTGCTCACTTCTCCTGTTTGGTTGGCGCCCGTGCGCCGGGGCCTTGCGCGGCCGCCAGCATGTGCTTGGCGATGCCCCGCAGGATATTGACTTCCTCGCGCTCCAGGCCGCTGCGTGCGAGCAGCCGGCGCAGGCGCGGCATGAGCTTCTTCGGGCTGGCCGGATCGAGGAAGCCGATGGCTTCCAGCCCCGACTGCAGGTGGCCGAACATGGCCTCGATCTGCTCGGCCGTGGCCGGTTCGCCAGCATAGCCGATCTCGGCGAGCGGCGTCGCCCTCACCTCCAGCAGCGCCAGGCGCATCTCGTAGGCCACCAGTTGCACGGCCTGGGCAAGATTGAGCGAGGTGTAAGCGGGATTGGCGGGAATATGGGTGACCGCCGAGCAGCGGTCGACCACCTCGTTGGGCAGGCCGAAACGCTCATTGCCGAACACGAAGGCTACGTGGGCACCGGCGGCGGCGGTGCTTTGCTGGATGGCTTGCGGGGTGGCTTGCAGGGCGGCAATGCGGGCCCCGGCCTGCGCCACCGCGTCGCGCGGCAGCAGGCGGGGCGGCCCGAACTCGCGCTGGCGTGCAGTGAGCGCCACTGCGTAAGCGGTGCCGGCCAGAGCGGCCTCGATGTTCTCGACGATCACCGCGCCTGCCAACACGTCGTCGGCGCCGCTGGCCATGGCGATGGCATCCGGATGCTCGCGCACCGCCGGCTCACGTGGCGAAACCAGCACCAGGCTGCCCGGCTCGGTACCGAAACCCATGGTCTTCATGGCCCGCGCGACGGCACCGACATTGCCGGGGTGGCTGGTCTCGACCAGCACGAAGCGCACGGCGGCGAACGCGGCGGGGGCCATCAGGGCCGCAGCGGCTGCGGCCTGCGCAGCGACAGCGGAAACTGCCTGGGAAGGCGCGCCAGATGGGGGATCAAGCTCCGGGCCGGCCTGGGTGGCGGGGGCTGCGGCGGGGGCGCCGCTGGCGTCCGCGCTCGTCTGGTTCTGCGGGTTCATATACAATTCAGGCTTCATCTTCGGTGCGCCGCCCGTTTTATGCGATAGCGACGCGCCCGTTCTTCTACAATCCGTTGTGTTGTCAGCCGCCCCGAAGGGCAGCGCGCCGGCCTTTTGCGCCAGGCCGCGCACCCTTGGCCGGCCTGGAGAGATTCATGCATCCGATGCTAAATATTGCCGTCAAGGCGGCCCGCAAGGCAGGTTCCGTCATCAACCGCGCGTCGATGGACGTCGACCGGGTTCAGGTCTCCCGCAAGCAGCACAACGATTTCGTCACCGAAGTCGACCGCGCCGCCGAGGCCGCGATCGTCGAGATCATCCGCACGGCCTACCCGGATCACGCCATTCTAGCGGAAGAGTCCGGCCAGTCCTGGGGCGAGGGCGAAGAACCCACCAGCGAATACGTCTGGGTCATCGACCCGCTCGACGGCACCACCAACTTTATCCATGGCTTCCCGCAGTATGCGGTTTCCATCGCCCAGTTGCACAAGGGCGTGCCGGCACAAGCCGTCGTCTACGATCCGGCGCGTGACGAACTCTTCACAGCCAGCAAGGGCGCCGGCGCGTTCCTGAACAACCGCCGCATCCGTGTGTCCCGCCGCGACAAGCTGGCCGACTGCCTGATCGGCACCGGCTTCCCCTATCGCGACATGGAAGGCCTGGACCAGTACATGGAACTGTTCGCGCTGATGACGCGAAGCTGCGCCGGCCTGCGCCGCCCGGGCGCCGCGGCGCTGGACCTGGCCTACGTGGCCTGCGGCCGCACCGATGGTTTCTTCGAGCAAGGCCTGCACCCGTGGGACATGGCCGCCGGCATGCTGCTGGTGACCGAGGCCGGCGGCCTGGTGGGCAACTACTCGGGCGAAGCGCGCCAGCTCGAGCAGGGCGAAGTGCTGGCCGGCAACCCCAAGGCGTTCGCGCAGATGGTGCGCCTGCTGTCCCCGTTCTCGGTGGACAACGCCAAGCCGGCCCGCTAAGGACCCCGGCAGCGACGCACCGCGGCCGCCTGACCGCGCTCAGCGTGACGGGCGCGGCGGCGCCCCGGCAGGATGCCAGATGCCGACTGCCACGCCGCCCACGATCATCGCCATTGCGCCCAGCAGCGGCCGCCCAAGCGGCTCGCCCAGCACCAGGGCCGAACACAGGCTGCCGAACACCGGCACCCCCAGCAGGCCGAGCGACGTCGCCATGGCCGGCAGTGCGCGGTTCACCGTGGTCAGCGCCAGGTAAGCCAGCGCGATACCGAACACCCCGCCGTACAGCAGCCCCAGCACGGCCAGCAGCGCGATGGCCTCTCGACGTGAAAGCACAGGGATGGCCATGGCGTGCTGCCGGCTCAAGCATCAACCGCGACAGCCCTGTCCGGCACCTCCGCCTCGGCGCAGGCGCCCTCCCCCCAGCGCCGCACATAGTCCGGCACGCTGCGCTGCAAGCCATCCGGCACCGGCCGTTGCCCCTGCAGGCTCAGCGGCAGCACGCCCGCCCATACGGGCAACGCCATATCGGCCTCGTCATCCTTGGGCCCGCCGCTGCGGATCTTGGTGGCCGCCTCCTCCAGCCCGATGCGCAACACCGTGGTCGCCGCCAGCTCATTGGCATCCCCTGGCCTCGCCTCGCCCGAACGCCCCACCGCAATGCGCTCCAGGAAGGCATCCATCGCCGCCGCCTTCGCCGCGCCACCCACCACTTCAAAACTGCCGTAGATCACCGCCGAGCGGTAGTTCATCGAATGATGAAACGCGGATCGCGCCATCACCAGGCCGTCGAGGTGCGTCACGGTTACGCAGACCTGGCTGCCTGTCGCGGCTAGCTTCAGCATGCGGCTGCCATTGGAGCCATGGATGTAGAGGTGCTCGCCCTCGCGCCAGCACGCGGTGGGAATGCAGTGGATGCCGTGATCGTCGGTGAAGGCCAGGTGGCACAGGTAAGCATCGTCGAGGATCGCATGCAGGGTCGCGCGATCGTAATGGCCGCGCTCGGCAACGCGCCGCACGCGGGTACGTTCGCTCGGCGGCATGGGTTTCTGGCTCATGGTGGCTCCTTGTCATGGGGTTGGGGGGGCTTGCCGCACGGCAATGCATCGCGTTGCGGCGATGCAGCCAAGATAGGGTTTTCGTGGCACCATGGCTAGACCCAATCGACGCACAGTTTTTAGAACCACGGAAAACACGGAACCCACGGAAACCACGATATGGACTACGGCCTGCTGGTCTCGACCTTCACGCGCCAGCTCGATGGCCGCAAGCTCACCCAGCAGCGGCTCCTGTACGAATGCCTGCGCGGCGCCATCCTCGACGGCAGGATCGCCCAGGGCAGCCAGCTGATCGCCACGCGCACGCTGGCGGCGGAGCTCGGCATGGCACGCAACTCGGTGATCTACGCCTACGAGAGCCTGGCGGCGGAAGGCTTCGTGGTGCCGACGCGGCACGGCACCACGGTGGCGCGCGTGGGCCTGGTGCAAGCCGGCCACAGCGCGGGGGCGGTCAAGCGAGCCGCGTTGTCGCAGCGCGTGCGCGGACTGCGGCGCGATGCCGACGGCATGCACGACCTGCTGCCTTTCGTGCCGGGCGTGCCCGACCTCGATGGCTTTCCGCTGGCCGCGTGGCGGCGCTGCATCGAACGCGCCTGGCGCCAGCTCGGTCCCCGCCATCTTGGCTACGGCAAGGTCGAAGGGCAGCCCGCGCTGCGCCACGCCATCGCCGAGTACCTGAAGGTCTCGCGCGGGGTGCGCTGCGACATGGACCAGGTCTTCATCACCGACGGCACGCAGACCAGCCTGGACCTGTGCGCGCGCATCCTGGCCGATGCCGGCGACACGGCCTGGATCGAGAATCCCGGCTACGGCGGCGCGCGGGCCGCCTTCCAGTCGGCCGGGCTTGTGCTCGAGCCCGTGGCGGTGGATGCGGACGGACTGGCGCCCCGCCCCGAGCAATGGCGCGACGCCCCGCCCCGGCTGATCTACATCACGCCATCCCATCAGTATCCGCTGGGCTCCATCCTCAGCCTGGAACGGCGCCTCAAGCTCATCGAAGATGCCCGCGCCGCCGGCGCCTGGGTCGTCGAGGACGACTACGACAGCGAGTTCCGCCGCGGCGGTGTGCCGCTCTCGGCCGTGCAGGGGCTCAGCGAGGATGCGCCGGTGATCTACCTGGGCACGTTCAGCAAGACCATGTTCCCGGCGCTGCGCCTGGGCTTCATGGTGGTGCCGCGCTACCTGGCCGAGACCATCGCCGGCACGCTTGGCGAAATCACCCGGCGTGGCCACGTGGCCGAGCAGATCGCCCTGGCCGACTTCATCGACAGCGGCCAGTTCGCCCGCCACCTGCGCCGCATGCGCCAGCGCTACGGACTGCGCCGCGACGCCCTGGAGGCCGCACTGGCGCGCCACCTGCGCGGCAGCTTGACGGTATCGGCCAGCGCTGGCGGCATGCACCTGTCCGCGCGCCTGGAACTGCCTCTTGCCGATACCGTGGTCACCCGCGCGGCCCGCGCGCAGGGACTGATCGTGCGGCCGCTGAGCACCTACCGCTTGCCCGGCACGCCGCTGGCGCAGTACAACGGCTTCGTGTTCGGCTATGCCGGCGTGCCGGCCGGCGCCATCGACGGGCTGATCGCGCGGCTGGCACAGGTGATCGACGCGCTGCGGGGCGAGCCGGCGTCGTAGCACGGCGCTGAACCCGTGCTTGCGAATCGGCCCGCTCGCCGCCTACATTACTTCCATGGGAGTGCCGAGCTCCCTGTGCTGGCACGCGGGCAGCGACGCCGCCAGCCGCAATCGCGTCCCAATCGCGTCCCAATCGCGTCCCAGTCGCGTCCCAGTCGCGTCCCAATCGCATCCCAAGTGGCGAACATGGCGGCATTGTCGAAGTGGTGGAGGCACCTGGCCGGCAAGCCGCTCGACCCGCTCGCGCCGGAAACCCGCCACGCGATCGCCGTGGTGCCGGTGCTGGCCTGGGTGGGGCTGGGCGCCGACGGGCTTTCCTCCTCGTGCTACGGGCCCGAGGAGGCATTCCTGGCCCTGGGCACCCACACGCCGCTGGCACTCTTCCTTGCCCTTGCCACCGCCAGCACGGTATTCATCATCGCGGTCGGCTACAACCAGGTCATCGAGCTGTTCCCCACCGGCGGCGGCGGCTACCGCGTGGCCACGGCCTTGCTGGGGCCGCGCCCCGGACTGGTGTCGGGCGCGGCGTTGCTGGTCGATTACGTGCTCACCGTCGCGACCTCGCTGGCCAGCGGCGTCGACGCGTTCTTCAGCCTGCTGCCGGTCGAGGCGCAACCCCTCAAGCTGGCAACCGA
Source organism: Cupriavidus sp. CuC1 (assembly GCF_044627735.1). Classification (NCBI taxonomy): domain Bacteria; kingdom Pseudomonadati; phylum Pseudomonadota; class Betaproteobacteria; order Burkholderiales; family Burkholderiaceae; genus Cupriavidus; species Cupriavidus sp. CuC1. The sequence continues at coordinate 22,358 of NZ_JBIUHC010000038.1, forward strand.
GCTGGCGATCGTGGTCATGATGACGGGGCTCAATTTCCGCGGCATGAAGGAATCGATCCTGGTGCTGATGCCGATTTTCCTGGCCTTCGTGGTCTTGCATCTCGGGCTGATCGTGTATGGCGTTGCCGCGCACGGCGATCACCTTGGCGCGGTCGTGCCCAACGCCATTGGCGAGGCGTCCGGGATGTCGCAGGCGATGGGGCCGATCGTGGTGGCTGCGCTGCTGATGCGCGCGTTCTCGCTGGGTGGCGGTACCTACACCGGGCTGGAGGCGGTTTCGAACAACGTGAACATGCTGGCCGAGCCGCGGGTGCCGAACGGCAAGTGGACGATGTTCTACATGGCGACTTCACTGGCCTTCACGGCGGGCGGGATCATCCTGCTGTATATGCTTTGGAACGCATCCCCGGTGGAGGGCAAGACGCTGAACGCCGTGGTCTTCGACCGCATCATCGACCATCTCGGCTTCGGCTCGGCATGGTCCCACCAAGCGCTGCTCGCGGCGATCCTGGCCTCGGAGGCCGGGCTGCTGCTCGTAGGGGCGCAGACCGGCTTCCTGGACGGCCCGGCGGTGCTGTCGAACATGGCGGCGGACTACTGGGTGCCGCGGCATTTCCGCGATCTCTCCGCCCGGCTGGTGCGGCAGAACGGCGTCATCGTCATGGGCGTGGCCAGCTTGCTGATCCTGCTGTGGACGCACGGCCAGGTTGCGGTCCTGGTGGTGCTGTACAGCATCAATGTGTTCCTGACCTTCAGCCTGTCGCTGCTTGGCCTGTGCATCTATTGGTGGCGCCATCGCGGCGAGCCGCGCTGGATCGTGCGCTTCGCCCTGTCCCTCTTGGGCTTGACGGTCACCGCTACGGTCCTGGTGATCACGCTGGTGGAAAAATTCACCGCCGGCGGCTGGCTGACCGTGCTGGTAACGGGCCTGGTGATCGCATTGTGCGTGCTGGTCAAGCGGCACTACACGGCCACCCGCACCGAGCTCGCCCGCGCGGATGCCCTGTTCGCAGGCAGCCCGCCGCTGGTCGATGCGAGCCGCGTGCGGCCGCTCGACCGCACAATGCCCACCGCGATCGTACTGGTGGGCAAGCACCGCGGCGCCAGCATGCATGCACTGCTCTGGGTCGAGCGCCTGTTTCCGGGACACTTCAAGAACATGATCTTCCTGGCCGTGGGAGAGGTCGATGCGCAGAGCTACGAGGGCCAGGAAACCCTGCACCACCTTCAGCAGGCGATTGGCGAGTCACTGCGCTACTACGTCGCCAATTGCCAGCGCCACGGCCTGGCGGCCGATTCGCGCGCGGCATTCGGCACAAACCCGGTGCTCGAGTTCATGACGCTGGTCGATGCCGTGACGGCGGAATACCCGAACAGCGTCTGCTTTGCCAGCAAGCTGATCTTCCAGCACGTCAATTTCCTCACCGCCAGGCTGCACAACCAGACCCCCGCCGAGCTTCAGGCACGGCTGCACCTGCAAGGAAAGCAGATGGTGCTGCTGCCGATGAACGTGGCGTGAGAGTGCCGTGAGAGTGCGAGCTACTTGACCAGCGTCACCGGCACGCTCGACATGCGTATCAGCTTGTTGGTCAGCCGTCCCGCCAGCAACGCGCCCACGGCCGTGCGCCCGGCCGTGCCCATCACGATGGCATCGCAGTCGTTCGCGGCCGCGGCCTGCGCAATGGTGTGCGCCACGTCGCCCACCTTGATCTGCGCAACATACCTGGCCCCGGCGTCGTCCAGGATGCTGCGTGCATCGCGCAGCGCGGCCTCCCCGCTCGCCTCCTCCAGCTTGCGCAACGCGGCCAGCGAGTGGAAGGCCGAGGCGCGGCCGAATTCCAGCGGCGGCTGGACATTGAGCAGGACCACCTCGGACACACAGCGGTCCCGGAACATGAAGGCGGCATGACGCACCGCATCCAGCGCGTGCGCGGAGCCGTTGACGGGTACCAGAACTCTCAGCATGTCGCCCCCTTCCCTTGTCTCGATCCTTGATCGTTTCGCGACCGGCGTGTATCGGCCAGTCATCTCGATTCCATATAAGTTCGGATCCCGCAAAGATTCTGTAAAGACACAGATGGCCGCATATTTTTTTCGTAAACATCCTTCGCCCGCGAACGCGCCGCGGCACGCCGCCTTTTTTTGTTTACGGAAATTTGACATCGGGCCCGCCCATCTTTACCGCATGATGCCGCCGGCACGGCTATAGCTAATGCAGATATCGCGCGCCCTCCCGTATCAGCCTCCGACGGGCCGGCACAGCGCTTCAGGCGACGTGGAGCACACGCTCATGAACCTCTTCCTATGGCTTCCCCTGCTGTTCGCGCTGGGCCTTGCCGGCATCGGCCTGTGCGGATTGTTCCTGCTCGGCTGCGAACGCATCTGAAGGCCGCCGGGGCGGCTCGATTGCATTGGAGATACCCACCATGACCTGGCTTGCCGCGGGCTTGTCCCTGTTCGTCTTTGTGTACCTGGTGCTGGCCCTGATCCGGCCGGAATGGTTCTAGCGCGGCGAAATTCGCCGTCACTTCCCGGAGCGACCTATGTGGACCCTCCCCCTGCTCATCCTGGCCCTCGCCATTGCCGTGTCGATCCCGCTCAGCCGCTACATGGCGTGGATCATGGATGGCAAGTACCGGCCGCTGCCGGGCCTGCGCTGGTTCGAAGCGCTCCTCGATAGCGGGCCCCAGGACTGGAAGCAATACACGCTGGCCTTGCTGGTATTCAATGGCTTGCTGTTCGTCTATGGTTACGTGGTGCTATCGCTGCAGCCCGTCACGCCGCTCAACCCGATGGGCCGCGGCATGCTGGCGCCATCGACCATCTTCAACACGGTCATCTCGTTCATCACCAATACCAACCTGCAGCACTACTCGGGCGACCAGCACCTCTCCAACTTCAGCCAGATCTTCTTCATCCTGCCGAACATGTTCCTGTCGGCGGCGGTTGGCTTGTGCGCGCTGGCAGCCATCATCCGCGCGCTGCGCGGCGAGCCCGCCCTGGGCAACTTCTTCGTGGACATGTGGCGGGTGGTGATCTACATGTTCTTGCCGGCGGCGCTGGTGTGCGGCGTGATCTTCATCCAGCAAGGCACGCCCATGACCTACCAGAGCGCGTACCAGGTGAGCACGCTGGAGCCAGCCGCGATGGGCACGGCCGACAATGGCGAGCCCAAGACGCAGACCATCATCGTCGGCCCGGTCGCGGCGGTGGTGCCGATCAAGATGCTCGGCACCAATGGCGGTGGCTTCTATGGCATGAACGCGGCGCATCCTTTTGAAAACCCGACGGCGGCCAGCAATGTGCTGACCACCGTTGCCATGATGGTGTTCCCGTTCGCGCTCGTGCTGATGTACGGCCGCATGCTCGGGCGGCTGCGCCACGCCGTGGTGATCTACGGCGTGATGCTGACCATGATGGTCAGCCTGATCGGCTGGACGATCTACTGGGACGCCTTGCAGCCCAATCCCGCGCTGACGCCGCATCCGGTGGCACGCAGCTACCCGATGCCCGGCAAGGCAGCGGGCTCGCCCGCCATGCTGACGATACCGGCGCTGCCCGCACTGCCGGTGGACCAGCACCTGGGCAACCTGGAAGGCAAGGAACTACGCTTTGGCACTTCCGCCGGCGCGACCTTTGCCGCCATCACGACGGATGTGACCTGCGGCGCCGTCAATGCCGAGCACGACAGCCTGCATCCGATGGCGGGGCTCGCGCCGCTGATCGGCATGTGGATCAATTGCGTGTTCGGCGGCAAGGGCGTCGGCATGATCAACCTGTTGCTGTTCCTGATCGTGGGCGTGTTCCTGGCGGGACAGATGGTGGGCCGCACACCGGAGTACCTGGGACGCAAGGTCGGCGCGCGCGAAATGAAGCTGGCCATGATCGCGCTGCTGATCCATCCGATCCTGATCCTGGGCCCCACCGGCATCGTCTCCGCGACCGACTGGGGCCCCAAGGCCGCGCCCAATGCCGGCCCGCACGCCTTCACCGAGATCACCTACCAGTTCTCCTCGGCCTCGGCCAACAATGGATCCGCCTTCGATGGACTGGCAGTCAGCTATGGCCCCAACGCCAACCCGGCCCCGCCACCGTCGGCCGTGCCGCTGGACGTGTCGACCGGCCTGGTGATGCTGTTCAGCCGTTACCTGCCGATCATCGCGCCGATCGCCATGGCGGTCTTCCTCGGGCGCAAGAAGGTGGCGCCGACGACCTTGGGCACCATGCGCGACAACACCCTGACCTTCGGCCTGCTGCTGCTGGGCACCATTGCCATCGTGGGTGCGCTGCTGTTCCTGCCGGTAGCAGCGCTTGGGCCTCTGGCCGAGTATCTCGGGCCGATCCCGTTCGGGGGTTAGCCAGGGAGCGCCCCCGGTTGCAGTTTTGCAGTGATGCCTCTATCGAAGGAACCCTGTCATGGCTAGCATCAAGACACCTCACGATGCGGTTGCCGGCCTGCCCACCGGGCTGAAGCCGTCGCGCAGCCTGATGCCGCACGAACTCTTCCCCTGGCCGCTGGTGCGCACCGCCATGTGGGAGGCGGTGCTGGCGCTGCGGCCGGACGTGCAATGGAAAAACCCGGTGATGTTCGTGGTGGAGCTCGGTGCGCTGCTGACCCTGTTCTACACCGTGCAAGTGGCGCTTGGCCACGCCGTGAGCCAGGTTCCGCTGACCTACTTCGTCGCGCTCGATGGCTGGCTGTGGGCGACCGTGCTGTTTGCCAATTTCGCCACGGCCATCGCCGAGGAGCGCGGCAAGGCACAGGCAGAATCCATGCGCCGTACGCGCCACGACACGGTGGCCTACCGGCTGCAGGGCGATCGCGTGGAGACCGTCAGATCGACCAAGCTGGTGCCGGGCGACCTGGTGATCGTCAAGGCCTGGCAGATCATCCCCAGCGACGGCGAAGTGGTCGAGGGCGCGGCGGCGGTGGACGAATCCGCCATCACCGGCGAGTCCGCGCCGGTGATCCGCGAGTTCGGCGGCGACCGCACCGGCGTGACCGGCGGCACCATGGTGATCTCCGACGAAATCACCATCCGCATCACCGCGCGCGCCGGCGACACCTTCATCGACCACATGATCCGCCTGGTGGAAGGCGCGGTACGGCAACGCACACCGAACGAGATCGCGCTGACGCTGGTCCTGTCCGCCTTCACCCTGATCTTCCTGATCGTGGTGGTGCCACTGTGGCCGATGGCCCTGAACGCCGAGCAGTACATGACGTCGTACCTCGGGCTGGCCACGCCGCTCAAGAGCCTGGGCACCGATATCCCGACCCTGGTGGCCCTGCTGGTATGCCTGATCCCCACCACCATCGGCGCCCTGCTCGCGGCCATCGGCATCGCCGGCATGGACCGGGCGATGCGCGCCAATATCATTGCCAAGAGCGGCAAGGCGGTCGAGGTGGCGGGCGATATCGACACCGTGGTGCTCGACAAGACCGGCACCATCACTGTGGGCAATCGCCGCGCCACCCAGTTCCTGCCCGTGGCCACCTGCTCCGAGGCCGAGCTGCAGCGGCTGGCGGCGCTCGCCTCCGCCGGCGACCAGACTCCCGAGGGCAAGAGCATCGTGACGGCAGCCCTTGGCCGCAGCGCCAATGCACCGCCCCATGGCACCATCATCGTGCCCTTCTCGGCGCAGAGCCGCATGAGCGGCATCGACCTGCCGGATGGGAGCGTGCTGCGCAAGGGGGCGCCGGATGCGGTCCTGGCCCACGTCGGCAAGCTCGGCGGCACGGTGCCGCCCGGACTGGACGCCATGCTCAGGATGATCGGCGGCAAGGGCGCCACGCCGCTGGTGGTGGCCTCCGGCAATGCCATCCTCGGCGTGGTGGTGCTGGAGGACGTGCTCAAGGAAGGCATCCGCGAGCGCATCCTGCACCTGCGCAAGATGGGACTGCATACCGTGATGGTGACCGGCGACAACGCCCTCACCGCCGCCACGATTGCGGACCTCGCAGGCGTGGATGAATTCATCGCGCAAGCGACGCCGGAGGCCAAGCTCACCTACCTGCGGCGCGAACAGGCCGAGGGCAAGCTGGTGGCCATGATGGGCGACGGCACCAACGACGCCCCGGCCCTGGCCCAGGCCGATGTCGGCCTGGCCATGAATTCCGGCACCCAGGCCGCCAAGGAGGCCGGCAATATGGTCGACCTCGACAGCGACCCGACCAAGCTGATCGAAGTGGTCGAGATCGGCAAGCAGTTGCTGATGACCCGCGGCGCGCTGACCACGTTCTCCATCGCCAACGACGTGGCGAAGTACTTCGCCATCGTGCCGGCGCTGTTCGCGGGCACGCTGCCGTGGCTCAAGGGGATGGACGTGATGCAACTGCACTCGCCCACCTCGGCCATCCTCTCGGCGGTGATCTTCAACGCGCTCATCATCCCGATGCTGATCCCGATCGCGCTCAAGGGCGTCACCTACCGGCCGCTGGGTGCCGATGCCCTGCTGCGGCGCAACCTCCTGGTGTGGGGGCTGGGCGGCGTGGTGGTGCCTTTCATCGGCATCAAGTTGATCGACCTGCTGCTGGTGGCGCTGCAGCTGGCGGGCTGAGGCTCGTGCCACGAAAGGACACGAAAGGACATGAAAGGAGAAAGCCATGTTTCGCCATGTCATCAAGAGCATAGGGTTGCTGGTCAGCGTGGTGGTGGTGGTGTGCGGCCTCTATCCGGCCGCGCTGTGGGTCATCGGCCAGAGCGCGTTTCCCTTCCAGGCCAACGGCAGCATGGTCGCCGGCCCCGATGGCAAGCTGGTCGGTTCCCTGCTGATCGCGCAGCCGTTCAGCAAGGACGAATACTTCCAGCCGCGCCCATCGGCGGTCTCGTACGACGCCTCCGCCTCGGGCTCGTCGTCGCTGGCGCCCAGCAACTACGCGCTGCGCGACCGCGTGGCGCGCTCGCTCGGACCGGTGGCGCGCTATGGCAGCGGGCCGCAGCAGGGTCAAGCGGTGGGGCCGGATGTGGAACGGTGGTTCCAGGCCGACCGCTTCCAGGGGCAGCCGCACCTGGTTGCGCAGTGGGCGCAGGCGCACGGCAGCCTGGCGCAAGCCTGGGTCAGCGCCAGCCCGGCGCATGGCGCCTATGTCGACACTTGGGCAAAGCACAACCCGCAACGGGTGGCGGCGTGGGTCAAGGACAATCCAGGCACGCCACAACCCAAGGCAGCCGACCTGGCCGTACCCTTCTTCGAAGCCTTCTCCATCGCGCAACCCGGCAGGTTCCCAAGTGACGTTTCCCATCCCGGCGCGGACGGCAAGACCGTCAGCACGGTCGAGGCCGTGCGGGAAGGCAGCGACATCCAGTCGGTCTTCTTCGACATGTGGCGGCAGGACCATCCGCAAGCCGACATCGCGCCGGTGCCCGCCGACATGGTCACCACCTCCGGCTCCGGCCTGGACCCCGACATCACCCTGGCTAACGCACTATTCCAGCTCGAGCGCGTCGCGGGCGCATGGGCGCGCGATACCAAGCGCGACGCCGGCCCGGTGCGCCAGGAAATCGCAGACCTGTTGCAGCAGCGGGCCAAGGCCCCCCTTGGCGGCCTGGCCGGCGAGCCGATGGTCAATGTGCTGGCCATCAACCTCGAACTGCGCAAGCGCTACGGCCAACCGGCAGGCTAGCGCGGGCTGCCGGCTCGCGCGGACCCCGCCCCTTCCCGCCCCTTCCCCCTTCCTGCACCCTTCTGTCCCCTTCTCGCCCCCTTCGGCGCCCGGCTCGCAGTAAAATGCCGGTTTTATCCGCGCCCGCCCATCCACGGCGCCTGCCGCGCACGCCGCGCCAGGCCCGCGGGCCGCCGGAGTACCCGAAAACAGGTGGTTTCGCCAAAACCGCCCGAGAGGATTGCATGTCCGTAGAACCCCGACAGTCCGCCAAGACCGAGCCCAAGGCCGGCAACGCGGAAAAGCACACGCCCATGATGGCGCAGTACCTCGGCCTGAAAGCCGACCATCCGGACACCTTGCTGTTCTACCGGATGGGCGACTTCTACGAGCTCTTCCACGACGATGCCGAAAAGGCCTCGCGCCTGCTCGACATCACCCTGACATCGCGCGGCAGCTCCAACGGCGTGCCGATCCGCATGGCCGGGATCCCCTTCCATTCGGTGGACCAATACCTCGCGCGGCTGGTCAAGCTGGGCGAATCGGTGGCGATCTGCGAGCAGATCGGCGACCCGGCCACCAGCAAGGGGCCGGTGGAGCGCAAGGTGGTGCGCATCGTCACGCCGGGCACGTTGACCGACGCGGCGCTGCTGCCGGACAAGGTCGATACCTACCTGATGGCGGTGCACCAGCAAACCACGCGCCGCGGCGTGAGCAAGACCGGGCTGGCCTGGCTCAACCTGGCCAGCGGCGAGTTGCGCCTGATGGAGTGCGATGTCGCGCAGTTCGGCCGCGAACTGGAGCGGATCCGCCCGGCGGAGCTGCTGTATGCCGATGGCATCGAGCTGCCTGCGCTGGAGTGCGCGCGCACCCGGCTGCCGGAATGGCATTTCGACCAGGAAGCCGGCACCCGCCGCCTGCGCGAGCAACTCGGCGTGGCCAGCCTCGATCCGTTCGGCTGTGCCGGGCTGGGCGCGGCGCTGGGCGCCGCCGGCGCGCTGCTGAACTACGCGGCCACAACCCAGGGACAGTCGCTGCGCCACGTGAAGGGCGTGACGGTCGAGCGCGAATCCGAATTCGTTGGCCTGGACACCGCCACGCGGCGCAACCTGGAACTGACCGAGACCCTGCGCGGCGGCGAGTCGCCGACGCTGTTCTCGCTGCTGGACACCTGCGCCACCGCCATGGGCAGCCGCCTGCTGCGCCACTGGCTGCACCATCCGCTGCGCGACAGCACCATCCCGCAGGCGCGCCAGCAAGCCATCGGCGCGCTGATCGGCCAAGGCACCGATGCGCTGCGCGCGGCGCTGCGCCGGCTGTCCGACGTGGAGCGCATTACCGCGCGCCTCGCCCTGATGAATGCGCGCCCGCGCGACCTGTCCTCGCTGCGCGACACGCTGACCGCCCTGCCCGACGTGCAGGCCTGCCTGCGCGCCGACGATGCCGCGCCGTTGCTCAACCAGACGCTGACGGAACTGGCGGTGCCGTGGGAATGCCATGCCCTGCTGGCCAGCGCGGTGGCGCCGGAGCCGGCCACCGTGATCCGCGATGGCGGCGTGATCGCCCGCGGCTACGATGCCACGCTCGACGAGCTGCGCGATATCTCCGAGAACTGCGGCCAGTTCCTGGTGGAACTGGAAGCCCGCGAGCGCACCCGCACCGGCATCGCCAACCTGCGCGTGGAATACAACCGCGTGCATGGCTTCTATATCGAGGTGACCAACGGCCAGGCCGACAAGGTCCCCGACGACTACCGCCGCCGCCAGACGCTGAAGAACGCCGAGCGCTACATCACGCCCGAGCTCAAGGTCTTCGAGGACAAGGCCCTGTCCGCGCAGGACCGCGCGCTGGTGCGCGAGAAGCAGCTGTATGACGCGTTGCTGCAGCAGTTGCTGCCGCATATCGGCGAGTTGCAGCGGGTCGCCGGCGCGCTGGCGCGCCTGGACGTCCTCGCGGCGCTGGCCGAGCGCGCGCAGACGCTGGACTGGACCCAGCCCGAGCGCGTCGCCGAGAACGTGATCGACCTCACCCAGGGCCGCCACCCGGTCGTGGAGGGCCAGCTCGCAGCGGAATCCGTGCCGTTCATCGCCAACGATTGCCAGCTGACGGAAGCGCGCAAGCTGCTGCTGATCACCGGCCCGAACATGGGCGGTAAATCGACCTTCATGCGCCAGACCGCGCTGATCGTGCTGCTGGCTTGCGTGGGCGCCTATGTGCCGGCGCGGCGCGCGGTGATCGGCCCGATCGACCGCATCTTCACCCGCATCGGCGCCGCCGACGACCTGGCGGGCGGGCGCTCCACCTTCATGGTGGAAATGACCGAGGCCGCCAGCATCCTGCACAACGCCACGCCGGCCAGCCTGGTGCTGATGGACGAGATCGGCCGCGGCACGTCGACCTTCGACGGCCTCGCGCTGGCATGGGCGATTGCGCGCCACCTGCTGGCGCACAACCGCAGCCATACGCTGTTTGCCACCCATTACTTCGAGCTGACGCAGCTGCCGCAGGAGTTCACGCAGGCGGCCAATGTCCACCTGTCCGCGGTCGAGCATGGCGACGGCATCGTCTTCCTGCACGCCGTGCAGGACGGGCCCGCCAGCCAGAGCTACGGCCTGCAGGTGGCGCAGCTGGCAGGCGTGCCGCAGCCCGTGATCCGGGCTGCGCGCAAGCACCTGGCCTGGCTGGAGCAACAGTCGGCGGACGCCACGCCCACGCCGCAGCTGGACCTGTTCGCCGCGCCGCCCTCGCCCCCGGACGATGACGACGACTACCTGGAACAAGCCGAAGGCAATGGCGAGCGCATTGGCGATGGCCAGACGGTCAACGCGATCTCTGCGCAGCAGGCCGCGCTGCTCGACGCGGTGGCCGAGCTTGACCCGGACAGTCTGACGCCGCGCGACGCGCTCGATGCGCTCTATCGGCTGCGCGCGCTCGCCAAGGATGCTGTAGCCACCGCATGACGCCCATCGGGATCGTGCGCCAGCGCTGGCAGCGCCTGGCCGGACTGGCCATGCTCGGCGTGTTGCTGGCGCTGCCTGCGCTGCCGGGCCAGGCGCTGGCGAACCGCGCCCGGGTTCCGGCTCAGGTTCCGGCCGCGGAAACGATACGCGTGGCCCTAATCGCCGACCAGCCGCAGTGGCCGGCCGCCGAAGCGGGCACCGCCCGCCTGCTCGAATTCCTGGCCGCGCGGCGGCTGGAATTTGTCGTCCATCTGGGCGGCATCAAGGGCGATACCGAATCCTGCGGCGACACCTTGCTTTCCGCTCGCCAGCGGCTGCTCGACCAGTCGCCCCTGCCGCTCGTCTACCTGCCAGGCGAGACCGACTGGGCGGAATGCGCTCGCGCCGCCAACGGGCGCTTCGATGCGGTGGAGCGGCTGAACCGCCTGCGCGAGCTGTTCTATCCGGCCGATACCACGCTGGGCCAGCGGGTGCTGCCGCTGATGCGGCAGTCCGAGCAGGCAACCTTTCGCAGCTATCGGGAAAACGTGCGCTGGCACGCTGGCAGCGTCATGCTGGTGGGGTTGAACCTGCCGGGCGACAACAATCACTATCGCTCGGAAGGCGGGCGCAACGGCGAGTTCGAGGATCGCCGCGAGGCCAACCGCCAATGGCTGGCGCGCGCGTTTTCGCTGGCACAGCAGCAGAACCTGCCCGGCATCGTGCTGCTCACGCATGCCGACCCGCAGTTCGGCAACGGCTGGGAGCAGCGCGGCAATCCCTCCCTGTTCGACGGTTTCCTGCGCCGGCGCGCGCGCGATGGCTTCCTGGAGTTCAAGCGCCAGCTGCGCGAGCTGGCCGGACGCTACCGGGGCCAGGTCCTGCTGGTGCATACCGGCCTGGGCGGCTTCGGCATCGACAGGCCGATGAAAGATGCCAGCGGCAAGACGCTGCGCAATGTTTCCCGCGTGGTGTTGCCAAGCGGCGCGCCCGGCCAGTACACGGAACTGGCGATCACGCCGGGGTCGCCTTCGCTGTTTGAAGTCACGCTCAAGGATGGCCCCGAGGCGGAATGAATGGCGTCAGTCCAACCCCGCGAGCACAAAGAAAAAGCCGGCGATGCCGGCTTTATTCGTGGGACCTTCCGCGAGGGCTCGCGCGCGTCGCGCACTCAGTGCAGCGTGCGGCTGCTGTCGCCTTCGTCGTCCTCATCCTCGTCCACGACTTCGATGCCCGAGGCACCGTGCGCGTGGCCGTGCTGCACTTCGTCGGCCGTGGCTTCGCGGACTTCCGCTACCTGCAGCCAGAAACGCAGTGCCATGCCGGCCAGCGGATGGTTGCCATCCAGCACGACCTTGTCTTGGGCCACGTCGGTCACGGTGTAGATGATCGAGTCTTCGTCGTCGCCGTCTTCGGGCACGCCTTCGAACTGCATGCCGACTTCCAGCGGCTCGGGGAAACGGTCGCGCGGCTCTACCTTGACCATATCGGCGTCGTAATCGCCGAAGGCTTCCTCGGGCTCGAGCTGCAGCTGGGTTTCGAAGCCGGCTTCATGGCCTTCCAGCGCTTCCTCGATCTTGGGGAACGTGCCATCATATCCGCCGTGCAAGTAAACCATCGGCTCATCCGACTCCTCGATCAGATTGCCCTGCGCATCCGACAGCTTGTACACCACGGATACCACCGTGTTCTTAGCGATTTTCAATTCTTGACTCCATGAACGATTCCGCATTATACGCGCAGGCCTTGCCCCCCGGCCCCGTCGATCCTGACGCGCCGCTCACCCTCCTGGGTGGCATGACGCCAGCTGCTTTCATGCGCGATATCTGGCACCGCAAACCCCTGCTGATTCGACAAGCCGTACCGGGAATCGTGCCGCCGGTATCGCGCGAGTCGCTTTTCCAACTGGCCGACCGCGACGATGTCGAGTCGCGCCTGGTGTCGCACTTTCGCAACCGCTGGAAGCTCGAGCAAGGCCCCTTCGCCGCTGACAACCTGCCCTCCCTGAAAGCCCGTCAATGGTCGCTGCTGGTGCAGGGCGTTAACCTCCACGATAGTGCAGCCGCGGACTTGCTGGGGCAATTCCGTTTCGCCCCGGATGCGCGCCTGGACGACCTGATGGTCAGCTACGCCACCGACGGCGGCGGCGTGGGCCCGCACTTCGATTCCTACGACGTTTTTCTCTTGCAAGTATCGGGCCGGCGGCGCTGGCGCATCTCGTCCCAGACCAAGCTCGACCTGGTCCCGGACCTGCCGCTCAAGATCCTGGCGGACTTCACGGCCGAAGAGGAATGGGTGCTGGAGCCAGGCGACATGCTGTACCTGCCACCTCAGTACGCCCACGACGGCGTGGCCGAGGGCGAGTGCATGACATACTCGGTCGGTTTTCGCGCACCGGCCTACCGCGAGCTGGCGGGGCACTTCCTGGCCTGGTTGTCGGAAACGGTCGAGGACAACGAGGACCTGAGCGGACGCTACGCTGACCCCGGCGAGCCGGCAACGGCACATCCGGCCCAGCTGCCGGCCAAGATGGTGCGGGCGGTGACCGAAAAACTGAGCGCCCTCCGTTGGTCGGGTAGCATGGTTTCGGAGTTTCTGGGCGCGCATCTATCGGAGCCCAAGCCTGGCGTGGAGTTTGCGGAAATACCCGAAATCACGCTGAAGAAATACAACAAACTCGCCTTGTCTCACGGCGTAGTACTTGCGCCGGGATCCATTGCGTTGTATGACCGCACCCATTTCTTTATCAATGGCGAAGCCTACGAACCGCCCTCGGCGCTGGCGCGCTGGCTGCGCCTGCTGGCGGACCAGCGCTGCCTGAGCGCCGCGGAAGTGGCTGCCTGCGCGGATCTGCCGGATCTGATGGAGACTTTCCATCACTGGGCGCTGGAAGGCTGGCTGCAATTCGGACCCGCGTCGCTGTAATAATCCGTAACAACCAAAAACAGGAAAAGACAGCGCTACACAAGCCGGGAAAACGCGGATATAATCACCGGCTGGCTAGTACTGTGTACCACTGCATTTGTCGGCACCCGGGAGAGCCTCTATTTTGCAGTTCAAGAGCGATAATTACCGGTAATTATTCATCGCCTGTTTTTCTGTTATTAAAGTTAAAGGACGAACAATGAAGAAGTCTCTCCTGATCGCATCGCTGCTCGCCGCCGTTGCTCTCGCCGCTTGCGGCAAGAAAGAAGAAGCCGCTGCTCCGGCACCGGAAGCTTCGGCTCCGGCCGCTGCCGCTCCGGCTGCTGCTGCCGAAGCATCGGCTGCTGCTGCTGACGCAACGGCTGCTGCTTCGAGCGCAGCGACCTCGGCTGCTGAAGCTTCCGGCGCGGCTGCTGACGCATCGGCTGCAGCTGCTAAGCAGTAATCGGTCTCGACCGATAAAAAAGCCGACCTTCGGGTCGGCTTTTTTTACGTCTGCAGCATCTGCACTTGCAGGTTTCGTCGGCGTATTGCCCGCCCCGCCTCAGGCTCTGACCGGCTGCCAGTCCAGCCCCTCGTGCTGGTCCGCCACCAGGATTTCGTCGGGCGACACGCCAAGCACGGTCGCCAGTGCCTGGGTAGCCAGTTCCCGGGTATTGTTCTGCTGGCTCAGGTGCGCGGCCACCACGCGCTGCAGCCCCGCATGCGCCACCCGCTCCAGGATGCCGGCCGCAACTTCATTGGCAAGGTGGCCAAAGTCGCCACCGATGCGCCGCTTCAGCGAATACGGATAGGCGGAATTGCGCAGCATCTCCCGATCATGGTTGCACTCCAGCACCAGCGCATGCACCCCAGCCAGCCGCGCGGTGACGTAAGGCGTCCCCATGCCGGCATCGGTCAGCACGCCCAGGCGGGCGTCGCCGTCACTTAGCACGAACTGCAATGGCTCGCGCGCATCGTGCGGCACGGTGTACGGGAGTATGTGGAGGCTGCCGATCAGCAGCGGATGGTCGGCACCGCACACGCGCACGTCGGCCTTGTCCGCCCCGCGCATATGCGAGGTGGCAAGCCAGGTGCCGTGGCTGGTGTGCACCGGCAAATCGTGACGGGAAGCAAAGGCGTAGGCCGAGCCGACATGATCGCCGTGCTCATGGGTGACCAGCACGGCATCGAGCTGGTCCGGCGTGACGCCAAGCCGCTCGAGCCGCCGTGCGGTTTCTCGAATGCCAAATCCGCAATCGAGCAGCACCCTGGTCGTGGTGATGCCCTCTTGCGACTCGATCAACAGGGAATTGCCCTCGCTGCCGCTACCGAGGAAGGCAAAGCGCATCATGCGCCTGCCTCCCCTTGCAGCCCGGCAGGCCACCCCGCGGCCGGGCGCCGCGGGCTGGTTTGCGTGACCCGCACGCCGGTCAGCGCAGTTGCTCGTCGAGCAAGGAAAGGATGCGCTTGCCGACTTCGGTGCCTTCCGGCTGGCCCGCATCGTTCTGCACCGTCACGGTCGTGCCGGTGCCGTCGCCCTTCAGCGCCACGCGATATTTCTTCGCCTTCTTGCTGTCTTCGGTGCCGGTCTTGGTGAACAGCTTGGAGAAGAAGCCACGATTGTCCACGGTGTCGCGCGGGTCGACATAGCGCACGTAGTACACGCCCTGCGCGCGGTCCCGGTCTTCTACCGTGAAGTTCACGCGGTCCAGTGCCAGGCCGACCGAGCGCCAGGCGCGGTCGAACGGCTCGGACAGCTGCAATGCCTGGCTGCCATTGACCTGGGTCAGGTTGGAATTGGCGCTAGGCGCAGCACCCTTTGCGGCTGCCGCCGTCGTGCCCGCAGCAGCGGCTGCCGGTGCGGCGGGGTCCTTGGCCATGCGGTCGGCCTGCTCCTTCTGCACGCCCAGGCGCTGCGCGAAGCGCGAAAGGAATTCGGCTTCCAGCTCAGGATCGGAGGGGCGCGGCGTCCAGATCGTGTTCGACTTGTCGATGCCGGTCAGCTGTTCCTGCGCGCCGCGATGGCTGATGAAGACTTCAAGGTTGCCGTTCTGCGAGCGCTCCACGCGCGTGCGGAACTTGTCGCGCTCGGACGTCGAGTACAGGCCATCGAAGACCTTGCCGATCGTATTGCGGATGAAATCCTGCGGGATCTTGGCGCGGTTCTCGGCCCAGTCGGTTTCCATGATGCCGGTCTCGGGCGAGTCCTGCACCAGCAGGAAACCGCTCTCCTGCCAGAATTCACGCATCGACTGCCACAGCTTGTCCGCCGGCATGCCGTTGCTGATCACCAGCCAGCGCTGGTTGCCGTCGCGCTCCATGCGGATGCCTTGCGTGGAGGGCAGCACGTTCTCGCTACCGGCCTGCTGTTGCACGGTCTTGGTCGCCTGGTTGTAGGTCGACAGCGTGGAGGTGCCGTTCTGATCCGGCACGGAGTAGCGGCGATCGCCTTCGATCTTGGTCAGGTCCGGCGGCACGTCCAGCGTGGAGGTGCGCTTGGCAGCGGACTTGTAGTCGATCTTGTCGGGCGCCATCGCGTCGTTGATGCTGCTGCAACCGGACATCGCGCTTGCCACTAGCACGGGCAAGATCAGGGCGGCACGGCCAACTTGCGTTGCACCGTGGCGGTTAAGCTTGAGTTTCATTGACACGCAATCCTAGTTGATGGGATGACGGCAAAACACCGGACGATCAGCCGAGCAGGCCGGCCGCCGACAGCGCCTTGCGCACCGCTTCGTGGTATTCCGTTGACAGCGGGGTGAGCGGGAGGCGGATACCGCCCTGCATCTTGCCCATTTGCTGGAGCGCCCACTTGACGGGAATCGGGTTGGCCTCGACGAACATCGCCTTGTTCAGCGCAACCAGTTCCATATGGATGCGACGCGCGGTGATAGCGTCGCCCTTCAGGGCACCCACGCACAATTCGTGCATCTTGCGTGGCGCCACGTTGGCCGTGACCGAGATATTGCCATGACCACCCAGCAGCATCAGGGCAATCGCGGTGGGATCGTCGCCACTGTAGATGGCGAAGCCTTCCGGCGCATCCTTGATCAGCTGCGCGGCGCGGTCGATGTTGCCGGTCGCTTCCTTCACGCCAATGATGCCCGGCACCTGCGCCAGGCGCAGGATGGTGTCGTGCTGCATGTCGGCCACGGTACGGCCCGGCACGTTGTACAGCACAACCGGCAGTTCCACCGCTTCCGCGATCGTGCGGAAATGGCGGTACATGCCCTCCTGGGTGGGCTTGTTGTAGTAGGGCACCACCTGCAGCGACGCATCGGCGCCGACCTGCTTGGCGAACGCGGTCAGCTCGATCGCTTCCTTGGTCGAGTTGCCGCCGGTGCCGGCGATGATCGGGATGCGCTTGTCGGCCTGCTCCACGGCAACGCGGATCAGCTCGCAATGCTCATCCACGTTCACCGTGGGAGACTCGCCGGTGGTGCCGACGATCACAATGCCATCGGTGCCCTCGGCCACGTGCCAGTCGACCAGGGCGCGCAGCGCGGGGAAATCCAGGCTGCCATCTTCCTGCATCGGCGTCACGATAGCGACGATGCTGCCGTTAATCTGTGTCATAACGTTTGAGAATTCGAGAAACGAATACCGCGATTGTACCGGATACCCAAGGCCTTCCGACCGCACCTTCGACCGGGGAAAACCCAAGGCAGTTCAACGCGTGAAGCCCAGGTCTCGCCGACCGGGCCCGCACATAACCGGGGCCGCACTTCAGCCCGGCAAAGGATACCGCGGCGGCGCTCGGCCGCCCGTTTTGCCTGATTCTTCGCGAATCGCGCAAATACGCTGCACAAAGGCAGTTTTAGGCACTTCCAGCATACCATCTTCGAAGGCAACCACCCGCAAGATGCCGCGCACGGCATCCAGCAACTCGCCCGGCTGCAGCAAGAAATCAGGGTTCGAAGGCTTGCCCACGGTCTCGTTGCCGGCCGCGAAGGTTTCGTAAAGAAGCACGCCGCCGGGCGCCAGCGCAGCGAACAAATGCGGCCAAAGAGGCCTGTGCAGGTAATTTGTGACCACGATCGCGTCGAAACCCGGCTCGTCCGCAAGCGGCCACGCGCCCTGCTCCAGGTCGGCCGGGCGCGTGGCGACGCCTTCGGCCAATGCCGCCAGCGCGTCCAATGCCGCCGCATCGCGATCGACGCCCAGCACCACATGGCCGCGGCGCGCGAACCAGGTGGCGTGGCGGCCGTTGCCACAGGCCAGGTCGAGCACGCGGCCGCCAGGGCGCACCAGATGTGCCCAGCGCGTCACCCACGGCGACGGCGCGCCCAGCGGCGCGTGGGGGAGGCCCGCCGCCGTGCTCACCGGTACCCCAGGCCCATGACGGCGCGCACGTCGCGCATCGTCTCGCGCGCCACCCGCCTGGCCTGGTCGCAGCCGTGGTCGACGATGGCGCGCAGCAGCACGGGATCGTCCATGTATTTTTGCGCCCGCTCGAGCAGGGGCTGCTGCTCGCGCAGGATGCCCTCGATCACCGGCTGCTTGCATTCGATGCAGCCGATGCCGGCGCTGCGGCATCCCTTCTCGACCCACTCGCGGGTGGGCGCATCCGTATAGACCTGGTGCAGTTGCCACACCGGGCAACGCGCCGGCTCGCCGGCATCGGTGCGGCGCACGCGGGCTGGATCGGTTGGCATGGTGCGCACCTTCTTTTCCACCGACGCCTTGTCCTCGCGCATGCGGATGGTGTTGCCATAGGACTTCGACATCTTCTGGCCGTCCAGCCCGGGCATGCGCGATGCCGCGGTCAGCAGCGCCTGCGGCTCGACCAGGATGGTCTTGCGCGAGCCGCCCAGGTAGCCCAGCAGCAATTCACGGTCTTCGGCGGCCAGGCTCTGCGACTGCGCCACCAGCGCGCCGCCCTCTTCCAGCGCCTCCGCCTTGCCCTGTTCCTGATAGGCGCGGCGCAGTTCCAGATAAGCCTTGGTGCGCTTGCCGCCCAGCTTTTTGGCGGCTTCCTGCGCCTGCGCCTCGAAGTCCGGCTGGCGCCCGTACAGATAGTTGAAGCGGCGCGCGATCTCGCGCGTGATCTCCACGTGCGGCACCTGGTCCTCACCCACCGGCACGCGGCCGGCGCGGTAGATCAGGATATCGGCGGCCTGCAGCAGCGGATAGCCAAGAAAGCCGTAGGTGGAGAGATCCTTGTCCTTGAGCTTCTCGATCTGGTCCTTGTAGGTCGGCACCCGCTCCAGCCAGCCCAGCGGCGTGCCCATCGACAGCAGCAGGAACAGCTCGGCATGCTCGGGCACGCGGCTCTGGATAAACAGCGTGGCGCGCTCGGGATCGACGCCGGCGGCGAGCCAGTCGATCAGCATCTCCCACACCGATTCGCCGATCACCTCCGGCGATTCATAGTGCGTGGTGAGCGCATGCCAGTCTGCCACGAAGAAGAAACAGGGATATTCGGCCTGGAGCTGGACCCAGTTCTTGAGTACGCCGTGATAGTGACCCAGGTGCAGCGCGCCGGTAGGCCGCATGCCGGAAAGAACGCGATCGGGGAACATGTCTATCTGTATTTGTGGGAGTCGGTGCAGGTACGGGTACTCGTATTCGACGTCGGCGCCGCCATGGGCGCCGGCGCCGCGGCGCGGCCTACTGCACCAGCGCCAGGATGGGTTGCAGCATCAGCAGCACCAGGCTTCTGAGCGCCCCCATCACCGGCTGCATCCACACTTTGGTGATCACGCCAGCCGCCACCAGCGCCAGCACCACGAAGATGCCGTAGGGCTCGATGCGCGACACCGCATGCGCGATCCGCTGCGGCAACAGCGCAGTCAGCACGCGGCCGCCGTCGAGCGGCGGCACGGGGAACAGGTTGAACGCAGCCATCACCAGGTTGACCAGCACGCCGGCCTGCGCCATCTGGGTGAAGAAGGGCTCCTGCACCCTGGCCACCACCAGGCCGACCGCCATCAGCGCCCACAGGAAGGCCTGCAGCACATTGCTGCCCGGGCCCGCCAGCGCCACCCACATGCCATGCCAACGCGGATTGCGCAGGTGGTCGAAGGCGACCGGCACTGGCTTGGCGTAGCCGAAGACGAACTGGCCGCTGGTCATGAAATAGAGCAGCAGCGGCACCGCGATGGTGCCGATGGGATCGATATGGCGCGCCGGGTTAAGGCTGACGCGGCCCATCGAGTAGGCGGTGTTGTCGCCGAACAGCTTGGCCACGTAGCCGTGCGCGGCCTCATGCAGCGTGATGGCGAACAGGACCGGCAGGGCGTAGACCGCTAGGGTCTGAATCAGGGAAGAATCCATGGGTCGCTATTGTACCGGGACCGCGGCAAAGCGACTGTTCGGTGGCAATCAGAGGCCGAAACGTTCGATATCGCCGCCCCCCTGGCGCACCAGCTCGGGCTCGCCGGCGGTCAGGTCGATCACCGTGGTCGGCTGCGCCGGCGCGGCACCGCCGCAGATCACCAGTTCCAGCAGCTTTTCCAGCCGGGCACGGATCACTTCCGGTTCGTTGAGCGGGGCTTCGTCTCCCGGCAGCTGCAGGGTGGCCGAAATCAGCGGCTCGCCCACTTCGGCCAGCAGCGCCAGCGGGATGGGATGGTCGGGCACCCGCACGCCGATGGTCTTGCGGGCGGGATGCGAGAGCCGGCGCGGCACTTCCTTGGTCGCCTCGAGGATGAAGACATAGGGCCCGGGCGTGGCGCCCTTGAGCCAGCGGTACTGCCGGTTGTCCACCCGCGCGAAGTTGCCGAGCTCTGACAAGTCGCTGCACATCAGGGTCAGATGGTGCTTGTCGTCGATCCCGCGCAGGCGGCGCAGCCGCTCCACCGCGGCCTTGTCGTCGAGCCGGCAGGCCAGCGCGTAGCTGGAGTCGGTGGGCAAGGCAATCAGCCCGCCCTGCCCGATGATCTGCGCGGCCTGCTTGATCAGGCGGGATTGCGGGTTGAGCGGATGGATTTCGAAGTATTGGGACATGTGCGGGCCTGGGGCGGCCAGCCGCGGGATCCGCGCAAACGCCGCGCGCACACCGGGCCGGTTCTGCGATGGGGAGATGCGAAGGGAGCGCATGGCGGATTCGGGCGGCCTTGGCGCCGGGCGGGCAGTGGCCGGCGCTGCTTACCAGTCATGCCAGACCGGGGTGACCGACGACGGCAGCGGCGGCAGCGAGCCCAGCTCGATCCGTCCCTCGCCCGGCCCATGGAAGTCCGAGCCGCGCGAGGCCAGCAGGCCGTAGTGATGCGCGACATTGGCATATTGGCGGTACTGCTCCGGCGTATGGCTGCCGGTGACCACCTCGACCGCCGCCCCGCCGAGCTGCTTGAACTCGTCGAACAGCGCATCGTGCTGGAGTTGCGTGTAGTTGTAGCGGCCCGGGTGCGCCATCACCGGAATGCCGCCGGCGGCCTGGATCCACTTCACCGCATCGGCCAGTTTGGCCCAGCGGTGCCCGACATAGCCCGGACAGCCTTCGCCGAGGTAATCGTCGAACACCTCGCTGATGGTCTTGCACCGCTCTTGCTCCACCAGCCAGCGCGCGAAATGGGTGCGGGAGATCAGGTCGGGATTGCCGACATGGCGCAGCGCGCCCTCATAGGCGCCTTCGATGCCGATCGCGGCCAGCGCCTCGCCGATGTCCTGCGCCCTGGCCGCGCGCCCGGAGCGCGTGGCGGCCAGGCCATTGACCAGCACCTGGCAGTCAGGATCGATCTGCAAGCCGACGATATGCACGGTCTGGCCGGCCCACGTCACCGAGATCTCCACCCCGGGCACGTAGCGCATGCCGAGCGCCTCGGCCGCGGCCCGCGCCCTGGCCTGGCCCTTGACCTCGTCATGGTCCGTCAGCGCCCAGAACGCCACGCCGCCGGCGTGTGCGCGCGCGGCAACCTCCTCGGGGGACAACATGCCGTCGGAAACCGTGGAATGGCAATGCAGATCTGCGTTGATTGCGTGTGAATTTTGCATACGTCTATTCTACTCTCGCGATAATTCCGCGTTAATCCAACTTCAATCCGACTTTAATCCCGCGCCAATGCGCGCCGCGTGGGCTGGCCCACACATTCGCGCCGATAGCCCTGCCGCCAACGCTGGCGTAGGCGGCCGGCCCGGCCCTGCGCGGTATAGTTGGGGCCTGACGACCCTCCTGCCTGGCGCCGCCGCGCGCGCCGCCTGCCAAGCCATGCCGACCCAAGCCCCTGCTTCCGCCACGCCCGATGCCCGCCCCCCAACCGTCCCGACCGACGTGATCCGCACCGATGTGCTGATCGTCGGCGCCGGCCCGGTCGGCCTGTTCGCCGCTTTCCAGGCGGGCGTGCTGGGGCTGAAGTGCGAGCTCATCGACGTGCTGGACCGCGCCGGCGGCCAGTGCACCGAGCTCTATCCGGAAAAGCCGATCTACGACATCCCCGCGGTGCCCGGCTGCCTGGCGCAGGACCTGGTCGACCGCCTGCTCGAGCAATGCGCGCCGTTCGCCTTTCCCATGCATTTCAACGAGCGCGCCAACGGACTGACCGAGATCCCGCGCGAACATCACGCCGCGGCCGGCCATGAGCACGCGCACCGCCTGCTGGTCACAACCGACACCGGCAGGCGCTTCGACGTGGCCGCGGTGCTGGTGTGCTCCGGCGCCGGCGCCTTCGCCCCGCAGCGCGTGGCGCTGCCCGAGGCTGCCGCGCTGGAAGACCGCCACCTGCACTACGCCGTGCGCGATACCGCGCGCTTCAAGGGCAAGCGCGTGGTGGTGGCCGGCGGCGGAGACTCCGCCCTGGACTGGGCGCTGGCGCTGCGCAAGACCGCCGCGCGCGTCACGCTGCTGCATCGCCGGGAAGCCTTTCGCGCGGCCGACGGCACGGTAGCCGAGATGCGCGCGGCTGTCGCCGCCGGCGAGATGGACTTCGTGGTGGGCATGCTGGGCGCGATCAAGACCGAGGGCGACACCCTGGCCAGCGTCGACATCCGTACCCGCGACGACACCATCAGCCTGCCCGCCGACGAACTCGTGGCGCTGTACGGCCTGGTCTCCGAGCCCGGCCCGATCGCCCAATGGGACCTCGACATGCACGCCGGGCGCATCATGGTGGATACCACCACCTACGAGACATCCCGGCGCGGCATTTTCGCCGCGGGCGACATCGCCTTCTACCCCAACAAGCAAAAGCTCATCCTGTCGGGCTTCCACGAGGCCGCGCTGGCGCTGCGGCGCGCGTATCACTACGCCTTCCCCGAAAAGGCGCTGGTCCATGTCCACACCAGCAACAACGCCACGCTCAAGGAAAAGCTGACGCACGCCTGAGCGCGTCAGCAGCGACAGCCGCGCAGCTTCAGGCGCAGAAGGACTCCACCAGACCGGCAACCATCCGCGGCTGGTCGTGATGGAGCATGTGGCCGGCGTCATCGACAACGGCCTCGCGGAAATCGCGGAACGCCTTGAAGCGCTGCTTGAACGCCTCCAGCGGCTGCCCCTTTGCGATATGGCTGAGCGTCTGCGAATTGCGCGCTTCCACATGCAGCACCGGCGCGGTGGCCTGCGCCCAGATCGCCATCACCTCGTCGAGCCGGTACAGGACCGGGTTGACCATCTTGTGCGCGGCATCGCCCAGGACCTCCCAACGGCCATCCGCATTGCGCGCTGACCAGTGCTCAGCCAGGAAAGCTGCGCGGTCATCGGGCAGGCGCGGGTTGGTCTTCTGCAGCCGTGCCGCCACCGCCCCCACGCTGTCATAGGACCGCAACGGCTGGCGCTGGCGCAACTCATCGAGCCAGCGCGCATAGCGACCGGGCGCTTGCTCGGCGCGCGTGCCCGTCATGCCAAATCCCTCCAGGTCGACCACGCGGCGCACCCGCTCGGGACGGATGCCAGCATAAAAGCAGGCCACGTTGGCGCCCATGCTATGCCCCACCAGGTTCACCGGCGCGTCCGGCTGGTAGTGGTCGAGCACGGCCTCGAGATCGGCGACATAGTCGGGAAACCAGTAGGACTCCGTGCCGGGATAGCGCGTGGGCCAGTCGGTCTGGCCAAAGCCGCGCCAGTCCGGGGCGATCACGTGCCACTCGCGTTCCAGCGCGTCCACCATGAACTGGAACGAGGCCGCCACGTCCATCCAGCCGTGCAGCAGGAACAAGGTGGGCGCGCCGGGCTCGCCCCAATGGCGCACGTGCATGTTGAGGCCGCGCAACGTGATAAATTCCGAGCGCGAGGTTTCTCTTATTGTCATGGTGTCTCCCCGGGTGCCTTTTCCCTGATCGTGGCGGACGCTTTCACCCGCGACAACGGGGAAGCCTAAAAATAGAACGATCGTTCGTTTGCGGATTATAGCGGCAAGCCGGCCCGGCCCACATCCCGGCCCGCCTCCGGCGCAAAGCGAGCGCAACCCAGGAGACCCAGCATGGCCGCACCCGCCCTGCCAGCAAGCCGGCGCGACGATTATCCCGCGCTCTACACGCAATTCCACTGGCATGTGCCCGAGTTATTCAACCTGGCCGACGCATGCTGCGGCCGCTGGGCACGCGACCCCGCCACGATGGACCGCATCGCGGTCCACACCGAGCATGAGGACGGGCGCCGCGCCAGCTACAGCTACGCCTTCATCCAGGCCGAGGCCGATCGCCTCTCGCGGGCGCTGCGCACGCTGGGGGTGGCACGCGGCGACCGCGTCGGCATCGTCATGCCCCAGCGCATCGAGACGGTGATTGCGCACATGGCGATCTACCAGCTCGGCGCCATTGCCATGCCCTTGTCGATGCTGTTCGGCCCGGAAGCGCTGGCCTACCGCCTCCAGCACAGCGAGGCCAGCGTGGCCATCGCCGACGAATCCTCGATCGACAACGTGCTGGCCGCGCGCGCACAGTGCCCCGCCCTGGCCTCGGTGATCGGCGTCGGCGCTGCCGTGGGCCGCGCGGAGCATGACTGGGACGTGATGCTCGCCGCGGAACTGCCTGAATTCACCGCCGTGGAAACCAAGGCTGACGAGGCCGCGGTGCTGATCTACACCAGCGGCACCACCGGCCAGCCCAAGGGCGCCCTGATCCCGCACCGCGCGCTGATCGGCAATCTCACCGGCTTCGTCTGTTCGCAAAACTGGTTTCCCCAAGCCGGCGACGTGTTCTGGAGCCCGGCCGACTGGGCCTGGACCGGCGGGCTGTGGGATGCGTTGATGCCCACGCTGTATTTCGGCAAGACCATCGTGGGCTATCAGGGCAGGTTCTCCGCGCAAACCGCCTTCGCGCTGATGGAGCGCTATCGCGTCACCAATACCTTCCTGTTTCCCACCGCGCTCAAGCAGATGATGAAGACCTGCCCCGCGCCGCGCGAGCACTATCAGTTGCACCTGCGCGCGCTGATGAGCGCGGGCGAAGCCGTGGGGGAAACCGTGTTCGCCTGGTGCCGCGACGCGCTTGGCGTGGTCGTCAACGAAATGTTCGGCCAGACCGAGATCAACTACATCGTGGGCAACTGCACCGCGCAGAACGACGATGGCCAGCTAGGCTGGCCGGCGCGCCCGGGCTCGATGGGCCGGCCCTACCCCGGCCACCGCATCGCCGTGGTCGACGACGAGGGCAAGCCCTGCGCGGCGGGCGAGGACGGCGAGGTGGCCGTGTGCAGCACCGACGTCCACGGCCACCCCGACCCCGTGTTCTTCCTCGGCTACTGGCGCAACGAGGACGCCACTGCCGGCAAGTACCTGGAGCGTGACGGGCTGCGCTGGTGCCGCACGGGCGACCTGGCGCGCATCGACGAAGACGGCTACCTGTGGTACCAGGGGCGCGCCGACGATGTCTTCAAATCCTCCGGCTACCGCATCGGCCCGAGCGAGATCGAGAACTGCCTGCTCAAGCATCCCGCCGTGTCGAACTGCGCGGTGGTGCCCTCGCCGGACCCGGAGCGCGGCGCGGTGGTCAAGGCGTTCATCGTGCTGGTGCCATCGGTCGCGCGTTCGGCGCAAGCCGACGCCGCGCTGGTTGCCGAGCTGCAGCAGCATGTGCGCGGCCAGCTTGCGCCGTATGAATATCCCAAGGCCATCGAGTTCATCGCGCAGTTGCCGATGACCACCACCGGCAAGATCCAGCGCCGCCTGCTGCGCGAGATGGAAGCCAAGCGCAATACCGCTACGCGCCCGTAGCCTGGCGCGGGCGCGGCCGCAAGGCTGCCGCCCGCCTATCGCCTTTCATCGCCCCCTCCCCCCGGTCAAGTATTCCCCGAATCTGACGTTAGCAAGGACATGCAACGCCAGGCCCGGGGAGTCGCCTATGGCAATTCAAAATTCCAGGAATATTTATAAGAATGTTCTTATAAAAACCCTGAAAACAAACCAGATCCCCTTTTAAACTAGGAATATTCCTATGACCGCTCTCTGCCGCGCTCAATACACCTATCAGCGCCAATCTGACCAAACAGAATAGTGCAAAAATATGTTTAGGAAAATTCAGATTAGCGTGAATATTTTTTCTGATTATTGGAAATAAAATTCCCAAAGAGCGCGCAGAAATTTCCTAACGCGCTTCAACTCGATGCTGAACAGGGGGTCACGATGAGCACGTTTGAACTCACCGGCCACTGCGCCGCCCAACAACTCGCAAGGCGCCTGCCTCTCGTCCTGGCGAGTGCAGCGCTATCCGTCTGCGCGTGGGCCGCGGATGGCGTCATCATCTTCCAGGGAGCCATCGTGGCGCCGTCCTGCACCGCACAGATGAGCGCGAGCGGAACCCCCTCGGTGAGTTGTCCGGCGAACGGCAGCCATTCCGCGGAATTCGCCGCGCTGCCGCCGGTGCCCGGCAAGGTGGCCATGCTGAAGACTGCACGGACATCCGTCCAGGCCGTGCAGTTCGTGAAAGGCAACGATCCCGGCAGCAGCCGGCAAGGCATCGTCTTGATGGCCGACTACTACTGAGCCGCTTGCCCTTCCAGCAAGGCCAGCTCGATCTCGTCGAAGCCCGCCGCGCGCCGCGCCGCCAGGTTGAAAGGCGGGCGCAGGCGCGGCGCCTGGTAGCGCTCGGCAAGTTCTGCGTAGGTGGCGACAGGGTCGAGGCCACGGCCCGCGCATAGCCAGCGATACCAGTGGTTGCCGATCGCCACGTGGCCAACCTCATCGCGCAGGATGATGTCTATGATAGCGGCGGCGTCATGATCGCCGGCCGCGGCCAGCTTGGCCCGCACCGGCGGCGAGGCGTCCAGCCCCCGCGCCTCCAGGGTGCGCGGCACCAGCGCCATGCGTGCCAGCACGTCGCCAGCGGTCTTGTCCGCCATTTCCCACAGGCTGTTGTGCGCGGGCAAGTCGCCGTAACGCGCGCCCAGCGTGGCCAGGTGCCCCGCCAGCAGGCTGAAGTGCAGCGCTTCTTCGTCGGCCACGCGCAGCCAGTCCACGTAGAAGGCCGGCGGCATCCCGCCAAAGCGCCAGATCGCATCCAGCGCCAGGTTGATGGCATTGAACTCGATATGCGCAAGCGCGTGGATCAGCGCCGCGCGGCCGGCCGGCGTATGGATGGAGCGCCGCCGTTCCACCCTTTGCGGAGGCACCAGTTCGGGCAGTGGCGGCCGGCCCGGTACCGGCAGCTCGGCCAGGATCGACTCATCGATGCCGAGCGCCTCTGGCGTCACGGCGGCGACCGCCTGCCGCATCCAGCGCGTGGCGGCGGCCTTATGGTGCGCATCGCTCAGGCACAGGATGGCAAGCGCCTGGCGGCGCAAGGACAGGGATGCGAAGCCGCGCGGCAGCTCAGGTGCAGCAAGCGGCGCGCCGCCGGCATCGGGATCAGGAAGGTTTGCTGGCATAAGCGTAAAATCCGGGTTGCCGCCATTGTAGGGTGCCGCGGACCGCGCAGTCGCACCCCCGCCCCGCACCCTTTAAAGCCTGGCGGCAAACCCCATATACCCATACGAACTTGTGCAGGAGACCCCATGGCGCTTTACCAGCTCGGCGACGTTGCCCCCACCATCGATCCGGATGCCTACGTGGCGCCGGAGGCCACCATCATCGGCAACGTGACGCTTAAGTCACGTGCCAGCGTTTGGCCAGGCGTGGTGATCCGTGGCGACAACGAGCCGATCGTGGTGGGTGAGTCCAGCAATGTGCAGGAAGGCACCGTGCTCCATACCGACCCCGGCTACCCGCTGACCATCGGCGACAAGGTCTCGATCGGCCACCAGGCCATGCTGCACGGCTGCACGGTGGGCGAAGGCTCGCTGATCGGCATCCAGGCGGTGATCCTGAACCGTGCCGTGATCGGCAAGGAGTGCCTGGTCGGCGCCGGCGCCGTCGTCACGGAAGGCAAGGTCTTCCCGGACCGCTCGCTGATCCTCGGCGCGCCGGCCAAGGTGGTGCGCGAGCTCACCGAGCAGGACGTGGCCAACCTGTATCGCAATGCCGAGACCTACGCCACGCGCCAGGCCATGTACAAGACGCAACTCAAACGCATCGACTAAGCGACCAAGGCGCCGCGCCAGCGGCACCGATTTACCGACGGATCATCGTGACTGACACCACCACCCCTGACACCCTGCAGAAATTCCTGTTCGACGCGGCCCCCGTGCGCGGCGAGCTGGTACGCATGCAGGCCACCTGGCAAGAAGTGCTGCGCCGCAATCATTACCCCACGCCGGTGCGCCGGCTGCTGGGCGAAATGATGTCGGCCGCCGCCCTGCTTTCAGCCAACCTGAAGTTCAACGGCGCGCTGGTGATGCAAGTGCACGGCGACGGCCCGGTGCGCATGCTGGTGGTGGAGTGCCTGTCCGACCTGTCGATGCGCGCAACCGCCAAGCTCGCCGAAGGCGTGACGCTGGCCGACGACGCCACGCTGGCGGATCTCGTCAACGTCAGCGGCCACGGCCGCTTCGCCATCACGCTGGACCCGCAGGACAAGCTCCCCGGGCAGCAGCCTTACCAAAGCATCGTGCCGCTGGCCGACAAGCATGGCCCGATGGCATCCATGACCGCCGTGCTCGAGCACTATATGCAGACGTCCGAGCAGCTCGACACGCGGCTGTGGCTGGCCGCCGACGACAAGATCGCCGCGGGCATGCTGCTGCAAAAGCTGCCGTCCTACGGCGGCACGCTGGAAGGCCACGCCGAACGCCCGCCCGCGGAAGTCGGCGAAACCGGTGCGCCGCTAGGGGAAAGCGGCCGCGCACAGGATCTCGACACCTGGGACCGTGCCTGCCAGCTCGGCGCCACGCTGAAGGACGCCGAACTGCTGGCCGAGACGCCGGATACCTTGCTGCGCCGCCTGTTCTGGGAAGACCTGGAAGCCACCGGCCTGCGTGTGTTCGAGCCGCTGACCCCGCACTTCCAGTGCTCGTGCTCGCGCGCCAAGGTGGCGGGCATGCTGCAGAACCTGGGCCGCGTGGAGATTGAAGACATCCTGGTGGAACGCGGCGAAGTGGAAATCCAGTGTGATTTCTGCGGCCAGCAATACCACTTCGACCCGGTCGACTGCGCGCAGCTGTTCACGCCGGTCCCCGTGGCTACCGGCGCCGGCGACGGCGCGGGCCAGCAGCACTGAGCGGCAGCGCCGGCGGACGATGCAAGCGACGACACCAGGCGCAGCGGCAGGAACCTTTCTGCCCTGCGCCGGGGTCCAAGCGTCAGCGACCCACCAGAGTCAGGGAGTCATCATGCCCGCTTTGCCTTCTCACCCGTGCGCCACGATCAGCGCCCTGCTTCTAGGCACCGTACTGGCCTGCGGCGGCTGCGCCCAGTTGCCGCGCGACATCAACGGCTCGCCGCCGACTGCCCGCCTGGCGCCCAATGGCGTGCCGCCGCCTCCCGTCACCGCAGAAGATATCCAGAAGATCGATGCGCTGAACCGCCAGGTGCTGCGCGAGCAGGAGGCCGCGATTGCCCGCCAGCAACAGGCGGAGGCCATGGCGCGGGCCGCAACCTATGGCTATCCTTCGCCAAGCTGGAACCTGTATTACGGCGGATGGGGAGGTGGCCACTGGGGCGGCGGGGTTGGCTTCAGCAGCCCGGGATACTACCGGGGTTGGGGCGGCTACCCATACTGGTGGTGAGCTTGCGGGAATGCGCCAAAACCGACTGAAATGACGACGGTGTTTGCTCCCTCGCCCCTCAGCGGGAGAGGGGGCGGGCGCCCGCTACCGATCGAGGCTGACGCCAGTCAATGGCGATTGAATGCCGGGGAGTTCGCCGGAGGCGGCAGCGGCGGCGTGGCGCTGACCTTGGGGGCCGGCGCCACGAACTGCACGAACACCTCGCCATCCTTGACCATGCCCAGCTCGTAGCGGGCACGCTCTTCAATGGCCCCGGTGCCATCCTGCAGGTCCTTCACTTCCCCTTCCAGCTTGGCATTGCGCAGCTTGAGCGCCTGGTTGTGCGCGCTCTGTTCCTGCACCTGCTTGTCCATATCCCACACACGCAGCCAGCCGCCCTTGCCCAGCCATAAGGGATACTGGATGGCGAGCAACAGCACAAACAACAGCAACGAGATCAGGCGCATGGGTTCTGGCGCTTAAGCAAAAAAAGGGAGTTGCGTCCTGCGCCGGCCGCGGCATTGAGCGCGGCCGGCGCAGGACACGAGCTTAGCGCAGATTGTAGAACGCGCTCTTGCCCGGGTAGCTGGCGATATCACCGAGATCTTCCTCGATGCGCAGCAGCTGGTTGTACTTCGAGATACGGTCCGAACGCGACAGCGAGCCGGTCTTGATCTGGCCGGCGTTGGTGCCCACCGCGATATCGGCGATGGTGCTGTCCTCGGTCTCGCCCGAACGGTGCGAGATCACGGCCGTGTAGCCGGCGCGCTTGGCCATTTCGATGGCGGCGAAGGTTTCGGTCAGGGTGCCGATCTGGTTGATCTTGATCAGGATCGAATTGCCGATTCCCTTCTCGATGCCTTCCTTCAGGATCTTGGTGTTGGTGACGAACAGGTCGTCGCCCACCAGCTGCACGCGCTTGCCCAGCTTGTCGGTCAGCACCTTCCAGCCGTCCCAGTCGCCTTCGCCCATGCCGTCCTCGATCGACACGATCGGGAACTTGTCGCACAGGTTGGCCAGGTAGTCGGCGAACTGGGTCGAGGTCAGCTTCAGGCCTTCGCCGTCCAGGTGGTACTGGCCTTCGGCTTCGTGATAGAACTCGGTCGCCGCGCAGTCCAGCGCCAGCAGCACGTCCTCGCCAGCGCGGTAGCCGGCCTTCTCGATGGCCAGGAGGATGGTGTTCAGGCACTCTTCGTTGGAAGCGAAGTTGGGGGCAAAGCCGCCCTCGTCGCCAACCGCCGTGGACATGCCCTTGTCGGACAGGATCTTCTTCAGTGCGTGGAACACTTCAGCGCCGCAACGCAGGGCTTCACGGAAGCTCGTCTGCGACACCGGCATGATCATGAATTCCTGGATGTCCAGGCTGTTGTTGGCGTGCGCGCCACCGTTGACGATGTTCATCATCGGCACGGGCATCTGCATGGCGCCCGAACCACCGAAGTAGCGGTACAGCGGCAGGCCGGCCTCTTCGGCAGCGGCGCGCGCCACGGCCATCGACACGGCCAGCGTGGCGTTGGCGCCCAGGCGGGCCTTGTTGTCGGTGCCGTCGAGGTCGATCAAGGTGCGGTCCAGGAACGCTTGCTCGGAAGCGTCCAGCCCCATGATGGCTTCGGAGATTTCGGTATTGATATGCTCGACCGCCTTCAGCACGCCCTTGCCGAGGTAGCGCGACTTGTCGCCGTCACGCAGCTCGATGGCTTCGCGCGAGCCGGTGGATGCGCCCGACGGCACTGCCGCGCGGCCCATCACGCCGGATTCGAGCAGGACGTCGCACTCGACCGTCGGGTTACCGCGCGAGTCGAGAACTTCGCGACCGATGATATCTACGATTGCACTCATGGATTCCTCTTGGACTGTTGATGCTTGATGACTTCTTACTACACGGGCGCCATGCCCTGGACTACCGCTGACTGAATGAGAAGCTGACTAACGCTGACTAACGCCGACTAACGCCGAACAACGCTTAAGCGCCTTCCACCACGATCATGTTCATGCGCGCGGCGTGCTCGCGCGACTTGCGCGCGGCGCGGTATTCCTCGCTGTCGTGAAACGACTTTGCCGCGTCATAGCTGGGAAACTTCAGCACGACCACGCGCGTCGGGGCCCAGTCGCCCTCCAGCTTCTCGGTCTTGCCGCCGCGCACCAGTACCTCGGCGCCATGCACCTTCATGGCATGGCTGGAGAGCACCTTGTACTCTTCATACTGCTGGGGATCGGTGACATCGACGTGGGCAATGATATAGCCGCTGGCCATGGCGTATCTCCGTATGTTCTTATGATGTTGATTCTACTTGGCTGATCATGGCCGCCTGATGACGGCCATGATCGCGGTGGCACGGCAAGCTCAGGCGCAAGCCGCCGGCCAGCCGAAATTGTCTTCGAGGAAGCCCGAGCGCTTGACCAGCGTATCGAGATCCTTGAGCACCGACAGCAGTTCCTTCATGCGCGACAGCGGCACGGCGTTGGGGCCATCCGACATGGCCTTGCTCGGGTCCGGATGCGTTTCCATGAACAGGCCCGCAACACCCGTCGCCACGGCCGCGCGCGACAGCACCGGCACGAACTCGCGCTGGCCGCCCGAGCTGGTGCCCTGGCCGCCCGGCAGCTGCACCGAGTGGGTGGCGTCGAACACCACCGGCGCGCCGGTCTCGCGCATGATCGCCAGCGAGCGCATGTCCGAGACCAGGTTGTTGTAGCCGAAGGAAACGCCGCGTTCGCAGGCCATGAAGCTGTCTTCCGGCAGCCCGGCCTCGCGCGCGGCATCGCGCGCCTTGTCGATGACATTCTTCATGTCATGCGGCGCGAGGAACTGCCCCTTCTTGATATTGACGGGGCGGCCGCTCTGCGCGCAGGCACGGATGAAGTCGGTCTGGCGACACAGGAAGGCCGGCGTCTGCAGCACGTCGACCACAGCCGCCACCGGCTTGACCTCGTCGATCTCGTGGATGTCGGTCAGCACCGGCACGCCGATCTCGCGCTTGACGGTGGCGAGGATCTCGAGCCCCTTCTCCATGCCCAGGCCGCGGAAGGTCCGGCCCGACGAGCGGTTGGCCTTGTCGAACGAGGACTTGTAGATAAAGGGGATGCCGAGCTCGCTCGTGATCGCCTTGAGCTCACCGGCCGTATCCAGCGCCATCTGCTCGGACTCGATCACGCACGGACCGGCGATCAGGAAGAAGGGCCGGTCCAGGCCGACGTCAAATCCACAGAGTTTCATCACTAATCTCCTGCTTGCGGTGCCGGGGCTTAGCCCGCCTTGCTCTGCTGGCTGGCCAGCGCCGCTTCCACGTAGGCCTTGAACAGCGGATGGCCATCGCGCGGGGTGGAGGTGAATTCCGGGTGGAACTGCACGCCCACGAACCACGGGTGCAGGCTTTCCGGCAGTTCCATCATCTCGGGCAGGTCTTCGGTCGGCGTACGGGCCGAGATCACCATGCCCGCCTTTTCCAGCGTCGGCACGTAGTGATTGTTGACTTCGTAGCGATGGCGATGGCGCTCGTTGACTTCGGCGCCATAGATCTGGCTTGCCTTGGTCTCGGCCTTGACCGGCACGCGTTGCGCGCCAAGGCGCATGGTGCCGCCCAGGTCGGACTCGGCGGAGCGCTGCTCGACCTTGCCTTCGCGATCGACCCACTCGGTGATCAGCGCGACCACCGGATGTTCGGTTTCCAGGTTGAACTCGGTCGAGTTGGCATCGGCCATCGCCGCCACGTGGCGGGCGAACTCGATCACGGCCAGCTGCATGCCCAGGCAGATGCCCAGGTACGGCACCTTGTTCTCGCGAGCGTACTGGATAGCGCGGATCTTGCCTTCCGTGCCGCGCTTGCCGAAGCCGCCCGGGACCAGGATGGCGTCCAGCGGCTTGAGCACTTCAAGGTGGCCCGATTCAAGTTCTTCCGAATCGATGTACTCGATGTTCACGCGGGTGGCGGTGTGCATGCCGGCGTGGCGCAGCGCTTCGATCAGCGACTTGTAGGATTCGGTCAGGTCGACATACTTGCCCACCATGCCGATGGTGACCTCGTGCTGCGGATTTTCCTGGGCATTGACCAGGCGCTGCCACATGGAGAGATCAGCCGGCTTCGGATCGATACGCAGTTCCTCGCAGATCAGGCGGTCGAGGCCTTGCTCGTTGAGCATCTGCGGGATCTTGTAGATGCTGTCCACGTCCCACACCGAGATCACGGCTTCTTGCGGGATATTGGAGAACAGCGAAATCTTGGCGCGCTCTTCGTCCGGAATCGGGCGGTCGGCGCGGCACAGCAGCGCGGTCGGCGAGATGCCGATTTCACGCAGCTTCTGCACCGAGTGCTGGGTCGGCTTGGTCTTGAGCTCGCCGGCGCTGGCAATGAACGGCACCAGCGTCAGGTGCACGAAGGCCGCATGGTTGCGGCCCATGCGCAGGCTCATCTGGCGCGCGGCTTCCAGGAAGGGCAGCGACTCGATGTCGCCCACCGTGCCACCGATCTCCACCAGTGCGACGTCCGCCTTGCCACCGTGCGACGCAGCCGCGCCGCGCTCGATGAAGGCCTGGATCTCGTTGGTGATATGCGGGATCACCTGCACCGTCTTGCCGAGGTACTCGCCGCGGCGTTCCTTGCGGATCACCGACTCGTAGATCTGGCCCGTGGTGAAGTTGTTCGACTTGCGCATCTTGGCCGAGACGAAGCGCTCATAGTGGCCGAGATCGAGGTCGGTTTCCGCACCATCTTCCGTGACGAACACTTCGCCATGCTGGAAGGGGCTCATCGTGCCGGGATCGACGTTGATGTAGGGATCTAGCTTGAGGAGGGTGACTTTGAGGCCGCGCGACTCGAGAATGGCCGCGAGCGAAGCAGCAGCGATGCCCTTGCCGAGAGAAGAGACGACACCACCGGTGACGAAGACGAATTTGGTCATAAACCGAGCTTGCCGGGGAAATTGGGATTATACATGAGAGGCCGCCTGCTGCAGCGCCGCATTTGCGACAAGTCGCCTTGCCCGGCAGCCGCGGAGACGCATTCGCCGCTTCGCGCCCGCGCCTCCCGCCACAGCCCTATCCTGCCCCGGCTACGGACGCGCTCGCGGCGCCATCGCCCCGCATTTGCCCGACCAGATCGCGGATCAGCCCGGCGGTCTGCCCGGGCCGCTCCATCGGATACAGATGGCCGCCCTCGATAAAGCGCAGATGCTCGCCCACCAGCTTGCGCGTGGCGCCGAGCCCGCATTGCCGCACTTCGCGCGAACGCGTGCCGGCGACAAAGCTGACCGGCACCGGCGCCCCGCGCGCCACGCGCGCGCCCAGGCTGGTGGGCAGCGTGCGATAGATCTGGTACTCGATCTCGCGCTCGAAACGCAGGCGGCGCTCGGCGTCGTTGCCGGTCGGCTCCGTGCCATGCATCGCATAGTCGCGCAACACCTCCTCGTCCCACGACGCAAACACAGGCTTGGCGCGAAAGTGCTCCCACACCGCCTCGGCATCCGGCCAGTGCGTACGGCGGCGCCG
Source organism: Cupriavidus sp. CuC1 (assembly GCF_044627735.1). Taxonomy (NCBI): domain Bacteria; kingdom Pseudomonadati; phylum Pseudomonadota; class Betaproteobacteria; order Burkholderiales; family Burkholderiaceae; genus Cupriavidus; species Cupriavidus sp. CuC1. The sequence continues at coordinate 57,247 of NZ_JBIUHC010000038.1, forward strand.
GGTCGCGGCAGCCGGGCTGGGCCGCTCATCCAGGCCGAAGCGCTGGCCGGCTTTGAGCAAAGCGGCGCGCCACCCGGCAATCACGGGCGAATCCAGCATCACCACGCCGCGTACCCACTGCGGGCGGCGCAGCGCGGCCATCAGCGACAGGAAACCGCCAAGCGAATGTCCCACCAGCCATACCGGCTCGCGGTACTTCTGCTCGATCGAAGCCAGCAGTTCGTCGACCAGGTGCGGCCACTCGCGCGTGACGGGGAATTTCGGGTCGTGGCCATAACGGTCCACGGCGCGGATCTCGAAATCGTCTTCCAGCGTTCCAAACAGCTTGCGGTAGGTGCTGACCGGGAAGCCGTTGGCATGGGAAAAATGCAGGATGTCGCGCATCGGGGTATTCGCCGTGCGCCCTCAGTCCTGCGTGCCGGCACGTTCGCGCGTGGCGCGCACCGGCTGGCCCCAGCGGTCGCCGGCGCCCTGGCGCGCCAGCGGAAACTCGGCCGGCGCGTCGGCATCCCACTCGGGATCGTTGATCTCGCCGAAGACCTGGCGCAGGCGCTGCCCCCAGGTATCGCGGATCATGCGGAAGTAGGCGTTCTTCTCGTCGATATTGACGAAGCGGGTCACGCGCAGCGAATCGCCCTCGTAGACCAGCAGGTCCAACGGCAGGCCCACCGAGATATTCGACTTCAGCGTGGAGTCCATCGAGATCAGCGCGCACTTGGCGGCTTCGCCCAGCGGCAGCGTCGGCTCCACCACGCGATCGATGATGGGCTTGCCATACTTGGCCTCGCCGATCTGGAAATAGCAGTTCTCGGGCGTGGCCTCGACGAAATTCCCGGCGGCGTACACATGGAACAGGCGCACGCGTTCGCCGCGGATCTGGCCGCCGAAGATCAGGCTCACATTGAACTCGATGCCGGCCTCGCGCAGCGCATGGGCGTCGTGCTTGTGCACCTGGCGCACCGCGTCGCCGACGATGGCGGCCGCCTCGAACATATCGCGCGCCGTCCACAGCGAGCGCTTCTCGTCACGGCCCTCCGCCAGGATCTGGCGCACCGCCTGGCTGATCGCCAGGTTGCCTGCGCTCAGCAAGACCATCACGCGATCGCCCGGCTCCTCGAACACGGTCATCTTGCGCGCGGTCGAGATCGCGTCGACGCCGGCATTGGTGCGGGAGTCGGAAAGGAACACCAGCCCGGTGTCCAGCCGCATGGCTACACAGTACGTCATGATCTTGTCTTGTAATGGTGCAAATTCACGCCCGGCGCATCGCCAGGCTTGTCACCCGGGTCAAGGCCGCATTCTAGCGCCGCGCCGGTGCGCCCGGAACCTTGCGGCGCGCCCGCTCTTGGTGCGCGACGCACCACTTCACTCACTGCAGCGGTGCAATGGCGATCTCGACCGCCAGCCGCTCGCCGCTGCCGCCTTCGCGAATGCCGCGGACCGGTGCGGCCATGCGATAGTCGCGCCCGACCGCCAGCCGGATATGGCGCGCGTCGCTCAGGCAGCCGTGGGTCACGTCGATGCTGCACCACAACTCCTTGCCGGCATCCACGCAGACATCGGCCCAGGCATGGCTGGCCAGCTCCGAGGCCGCCGGGTCATAGAAATAGCCGCTGACGTAGCGCGCAGGCAGGCCCAGGGCGCGGCAGCATGCCACCATCACCTGCGCCTGGTCCTGGCAAACCCCGCTGCCCAGCGCGAACGCATCGCTGGCGGACGTGCCCACGTCGGTGCTATCCGCCTGGTAGCGCACCCGCCCCGCAATGCCGTTGGCCAGCGCCAGCAGCGCAGGCACCGTCGCCCCCGCCGCCAGGTACGGCGCGGCAAAACGCACCATTTCCGGCTTGGCGGCGGTCAGCGCTGTGCCGCCAAGGTAATACAGCGGCGAGACACGCGCCTCGCCGGCCGGCGGCGCATCGCAGAAAAACGGCCCGTCCGTGTCAGTTGGCGGCGTCACATCGACCACGCCGCTGGCCTCGATCACCAACGTATGTGCTGGCCCGGCCACAGTGAAGCTGTGCACGATATTGCCGAAGCCGTCACGCGCCTCGGACAGGTTGCCGGGAACGGACAACTGCCATTCCTGCACGGCCTGCAGCGGGCCCGAGCGCGGCGCGAGCCGCAGTTCGTGCACGCTGCGCCGGACCGGCTCGGCGTAACGGTAGACCGTTTTGTGGTGAATCTTGTATTTCATGATGTGGCGAGGCCGGCACGACCTCCCCACTTCTATAGGTCAGGCAGCCAGCAGCGGCACGAGGAAATCCCGGCTGATGCCGTTGCCGAGGTCGCCGATGCGCTCCAGGAAACTGGTCAGGTAAGCATGCAGCCCGACGGCGAAGATGTCGTCGATGCGCGCATATTTCAAATCGGCGTGAAGTTTACCAGCCTGGCGCTCGGTCTCCGAAGAATGCTGGTTGCCCACCAGCGCCAGGATCGACACCACCTCATCCATGCTCGATACCAGCGAGCGCGGCATGTCGGGGCGCAGCACCAGCAGTTCGGCCACGCGCTCGGGCGTGATCACGGTGCGATAAACCTTGCGGTACACCTCGAAGCCCGACACCGAGCGCAAGACCGCCGCCCAGTGATAGAAGTCGTTTGCGTCGCGATTGGGGTCGCTGTCGTCGACGGTACCGGCCTGGAACTTCACGTCCAGAATCCGCGCGGTATTGTCGGCGCGCTCCAGGAAGGTGCCCAGCCGCATGAAGTGGAAGGCATCGTCCTTGAGCATGGTGCCGAACTGCACGCCGCGGGCCAGGTGGGAGCGGAACTTCACCCACTCGAAGAACTGCGAAGGATCCTCCGCCAGCACGCCGTCGGCGATCATGCGCTGCACGTCGAGCCAGGTGGTGTTGATGGTCTCCCAGACCTCGGTGGTCAGCGAGCCGCGCACCGCGCGCGCGTTCTCGCGGGCCGCGCGCAGGCAGCTCATGATGGACGAGACATTGGTCATGTCGCGCACCATGAAATCGATCACGTCATCGCGCGTGAGCAGGCCGTACTTTTCGTCGAACACCGTGGTCAGCTCGGAGATATCGAGCATGGCCCACCAGCCTTGCTCCGCCACTTCCGCGGATTGCGGCAGCAGCGAAGTCTGGTAATTCACGTCCAGCATGCGCGCGGTGTTCTCCGCGCGTTCGGTATAGCGCGCCATCCAGAACAGATGGTCGGCGGTGCGGCTAAGCATGTTTAGTCCCCTCGTACAGCGCTGTTCACCCGCGCGCCGCCGGCAACGCGGCGGCCAGCGCGGGAATCACAAACTATCCTTGCGTGCGCCGCGCTTCAGCGCTCCAGCACCCAGGTGTCCTTGGTGCCTCCGCCCTGCGAGGAGTTGACCACCAGCGAGCCTTCGCGCAGCGCCACGCGGGTCAGCCCGCCCGGCACCATGCGCACGTCCTTGCCGGACAGCACGAACGGACGCAGGTCGATGTGGCGCGGCGCGATCCCCGACTCGACATACGTCGGGCAGGTGGAAAGCGCCAGCGTGGGCTGCGCGATGTACTGCTCGGGACGCGCGCGCACGACCTCGCGGAACGTATCGATCTCCGCGCGCGTGGCGGCAGGCCCCACCAGCATGCCGTAGCCGCCGGCGCCATGGGTTTCCTTGACCACCAGCTCACTCATGTGGTCCAGCACGTACTGCAGGTCGTCCGGGCGGCGGCACATGTACGTCGGCACGTTGTTGAGGATCGCTTCCTCGCCGAGGTAGAAGCGGATCATGTCGGGCACGTAGGGATAGATCGACTTGTCGTCGGCCACGCCCGTGCCAATGGCGTTGCAGATGGTGACATTGCCGGCACGATAGACCGAGAGCAGGCCCGCCGCGCCCAGCGTGGAATCCGAGCGGAACACCAGCGGGTCGAGGAAATCGTCGTCGACCCGGCGGTAGATCACATCGATGCGCTGCGGGCCCTGGGTGGTGCGCATGTAGAGGTGATCGTCCTGCACGAACAGGTCGCTGCCCTCGACCAGCTCCACGCCCATTTGCTGGGCCAGGAAGGCATGCTCGAAGTACGCGGAGTTGTACATGCCGGGCGTGAGCACCACCACCGTGGGATCGGCAATGTTCTGCGGCGAGACGCCGCGCAGCATATCGAGCAGCAGGTCGGGATAGTGCGCGACAGGCGCCACGCGATTGCGCGCGAACAGGTCCGGGAACAACCGCATCATCATCTTGCGGTTCTCCAGCATGTAGGACACGCCGGAGGGCACGCGCAGGTTGTCTTCCAGCACGTAGAACTCGCCCTCGCCCGCGCGCACCACGTCGATGCCTGCCACGTGGGCATAGATATCGCGGGGCACGTCGATGCCGAGCATCTCGGGGCGGTACTGCGCGTTGTTATAGATCTGGTCGGGTGGGATCACACCGGCGCGGATGATGTCCTGCCCGTGGTAGATATCGTGGATGAAGCGGTTCAGCGCCGACACCCGCTGGCGCAGGCCGCGCTCGAGCGTTGCCCACTCGCTGGCGGGGAAGATGCGGGGAATGACGTCGAACGGGATGGTCCGCTCGGTGCCGCTGTTGGACTCGTCTTTTTCACCGTAAACGGCGAACGTGATGCCCACGCGCCGGAAGATCAGATCAGCCTCGGCGCGCTTGTTGTCCATGGTGCCTTCGGACTGGCGCGCCAACCAATCCGCGAACTGCTTGTAATGCCCCCGCACGGCACCTGCCGGCAGGGTCTCGCCCGCGTGGATTGCTGCTGCCACGCCATCTTGCCAATCGAGCATCTCGTCGAAAAACCGCGCCGCCATGATGGCCGTTCCCCCATGATTTGAGTGCCGCCCAAACTGCCGGCTACCCGTTTTGATTGGCTTGTTGTTCCCGGCACAGCACCTTGAGATCACCACCCGAGGCCCGGCGGCCTGGCCGCGGACCGTCTCGTCATGCTTCGAAGTGCTGTCCCTATAGGATACCTATGACCACGAAAGCCGCAAGCGGCAAGCATTCGCGCCATCAAACATGGATTAAGCAAGATGTTTGCCAGCCTTGGCTTCGGGCCGGCATTGGCGATCGCCCTAGCGGGCGATCGCCGCACCTTTTTGCGCCTGCACTCCGGCCAGGATGCGCTGCACCAGCGCCTCCGGCGTCTGGCGGATATCGAGCACCAGGGCATCGCGCGGCTCCTCCAGGGTCTCGAACTGGCTCTGCAGCAGGGCGGGATTGAAAAAGTGGTCGCTGCGCTCGGCCAGGCGGCCGCCAATGACGGCCGCATCGCCCTTCATGTAGACAAAGGTCACGCCGCCGTCGGCGGGCGTCAGGCGGTCGCGGTAGGTTTGCCGCAGCGCGGAACAGGTAAACACGTGGGTGCGCCCTTCGGCGCGGGCCGTATCGATCGCCGCGCGCATCGCGGCCAGCCAGGGCCAGCGGTCGTCGTCGGTCAGCGGGATGCCATTGTGCATCTTCGCCTTGTTGGCGGGGCTGTGGAATTCATCGGCATCGTGGAAGCCGCATTGCAAGGTCTTGGCCAGCAGTTGGCCGACCGTGGTCTTTCCGCTGCCGGAAACGCCCATCAGGATGTAGATCATGTCTGCTCCAACGATCATGTTCGGATGGTTTTCCCATCCTTGTCGGTAGTCCCCGCGCCAGCCGCCGGTCGGCTCCGGAAGCGTTCAGCCATGAAGCCATGATAGGACCCGCATGGGCCGGCTCGGGGTCGTCCCCGCCAGCTGTCGGCTGCCGGGGACACAAATGACACAAATTTATGGGGCGCTGCCTATTGTGCGACGGCCGCGCCCGTTTGGACAGCGCCGGGCGCGTCGGCCTCGGATAGGTCCAGCGCGCTGCCGCCCTCCTCCGCGATCCGCGCATTGCGCCGGAACAGCCCGAACAGGCCCCGGCCAACGCTGAAATTCGTGAAGGCGTCGTCCGGCAGCACGGCCGAAGCACGCGTCGCCAGGTCGCCGTCGCCGTTGGCGGCGCCGAGCCATTCCAGCGTGCCCGCCACGGCGTCCACGCGGATCCGGTCGCCGTCGCGCACGCGCGCCAGCGGGCCGCCAGCAAGTGCCTCAGGCCCCACATGGATGACCGCTGGCACCTTGCCGGAGGCGCCGGACATGCGGCCATCGGTCACCAGCGCAACCTTGTGGCCGGCGTCCTGCAGCGCGCCCAGCACCGGGGTGAGGCGGTGCAGTTCAGGCATGCCATTGGCGTTGGGCCCCTGGAAACGCACGACCGCGATCATGTCGCCCGTGAACTCGCCGGCTTCGAACGCGGCTTGCAATTGCTCTTGCGAGTCAAAAACGCGTGCCGGCGCTTCCACCACGCGATGCTCGTCCGCGACCGCCGACACCTTGATCATGCCGCGGCCAAGATTGCCCTGCAGCAGGCGCAAGCCACCCTCGGCGGAGAACGGTTCGGCTGCGGTGGCCAGTACCGCGGCATCGCCGCTGACAGCCGCGCCATCGCGCCACTGGAGCACGCCGTCGATCATCACGGGCTCTTGCGTATAGCGGGCCAGGCCACGCCCGACCACGGTCTCCACGTCCTCGTGCAGCAAGCCGGCGGTGAGCAGCTGGCGAATCACGTAGGCCACGCCGCCCGCGGCGTGGAAGTGGTTCACGTCGGCCGAGCCGTTGGGGTAGACCCGCGCCAGCAGCGGCGTGATGCGAGAGAGACGGTCGAAATCGTCCCAGTCGATGAGGATGCCAGCCGCGCGCGCCATCGCCACCAGGTGGATGGTGTGGTTGGTCGAGCCACCCGTGGCCAGCAGGCCGACCACGGCGTTGATTACCGCGCGCTCGTCCACGATGCGGGCCAGCGGCAGGTAGTCGCCGCTCCGCGCCGTCAGGGCCAGCGCGCGTTGCGCGGCGGCGGCGGTGAGCGCGTCGCGCAGGCCGCTGTCCGGATGCACGAAGGCCGCGCCCGGCATATGCAGGCCCATGATTTCCATCAGGAACTGGTTGCTGTTGGCGGTGCCGTAGAAGGTGCACGTGCCGGCGCCGTGATAGGCCTCGCACTCGGCCTCCAGCAACGCTTCGCGGCCCACCTGGCCGGTTGCGTAAAGCTGGCGCACGCGTGCCTTCTCCTTGTTGGACAAGCCCGTCGACATCGGCCCGGCCGGCACGAATACCACCGGCAGGTGGCCGAACTGCAGCGCGCCCATCAGCAGGCCCGGCACGATCTTGTCGCACACGCCCAGCATGAGCGCGGCATCGAAGGTGTTGTGCGACAGGGAGACCGCCGTGGCCATCGCAATGGCGTCGCGCGAAAACAGCGACAGCTCCATGCCGGCATTGCCCTGCGTGATGCCGTCGCACATCGCCGGCACCCCACCCGCCACCTGCGCCACCGCGCCAACGGCACGCGCGGCCTCGCGGATCACGCCGGGATAACGCTCGTACGGCTGGTGGGCCGACAGCATGTCGTTGTACGCGGTGACGATGCCGAGGTTGGCGGCATGCTCGACCCGCAGCTTGAGCTTGTCATGCGCGGGCAGCGCGGCCAGGCCGTGCGCGAGGTTGGCGCAGGACAGCCCGCGCAAGGGACCGAGCTCCTGCTGGGCGCGTTCGCAGCGCGCGAGATAGGCGGCGCGGCTGCGCCGGCTGCGTGCGATCACGCGTTCGGTGACGGCGTGGACTTCGGCGTGGAGGGCTTTTGACATTGGGGAGTTCCTGGTCGTGATGCCTGATCGTATCCGGGAGGACTGGGGGACTTAGTTGGCGCTACCGGGCGCTATTGCTTGTAGATTTTCTACATTATATCTAAAGACAATTTGAAAACACTACGTGCACGCGTCAAAAAGCGCATTATTCATGGCATATTTGGCTCGCATAGGTGAAATCCCTAGCCATCCGCCTCACCGAAGTCACAATGACCTCGCCTCCAATTCTGTAGAATATCTACATGCCACTCGATCCGTCGAGCCACGGATTCCGGGGCCAGAGCCAGAACAATTCCCCGGCACAGACTGCCATCCCTCCTCTACCATGCGCGACCGAATTCTTGCCGTCTACGACACGCTTCGCCCCTCCGAACGCCGCCTTGCCGACTATGTCGCCCGCCACGGCGCCAGCGTGATCCGCTTGTCGATGCCCGAGCTGGCCGAGCGCGCGGGCGTGTCCCAGCCCACCATTGCGCGCTTTTGCGCGGCGCTGGGCTACGACGGCTTTCGCGAGTTCAAGCTCCAGTTCGCCCAGAACGTGGGCGGCGGCACGCCCTTCGTGCACCAGGACGTCAAGGCCGAGGACCGCCCTGCCGATATCGCCGGCAAGGTGTTCGACCGCACCATCGCCACCCTGATGACGGTGCGCAACGCGCTGTCCGCGGACCAGATCGAGCACGGCATCCAGCTGCTCGCCGCGGCCAAGCGCATCGAGTTCTATGGCTGCGGCAATTCGGGCATCGTCGCCCTGGATATCCAGCACAAGTTCTTCCGCCTCGGCATGCCCACCGTTGCGTACTCGGACTCGCACGTCTTCAGCATGTCGGCGGCACTGCTCGGGCCCGGCGATGTGGCGGTGCTGGTCTCCAACAGCGGGCGCACCTGGGACATGCTGGCCGCCGCCACGCTGGCCCGCGCCAGCGGCGCCAGCGTGCTGGCGCTGACCCACAGCGGCTCGCCGCTGGCCGCGTTGGCCGACGTCTGCGTGTTCTCGGACGTGGAAGAAGACAGCGAGGTCTACACCCCGATGACCTCCCGCATCTGCCACCTGGTGCTGGGCGACGTGCTGGCAGCGGGCGTTGCCCTGGAACGCGCCGACACCGTCTGCGCGGGCCTGCAACGCGCCAAGGCGCACCTGCGCGAGCGCCGTATCGCCCAGGCCGAGCCCGCGCACCTCAACGAGGCGCAGGCGGCGCCGCGCGCCAGTAGCGCCGCTCGTGCTGGCGGTAAGCCCGCAGCGCGTAAGACTCGCCGCGCGTCGTAAGCTGGACCGCGCCGGTTTCGTCGCTGCGATAGCGCGCGATCTCGTGCGAACCGTAGCGGTCCCAGATCTCGGGCCGCGGATGCCGGTGGCGGTTGCGGTAGCCCACCTGGAACAGCGCGACCTCCGGCGCCACCACGGCCAGGAACGCGCCGCTCGATGAGGTGTTGCTGCCGTGATGCGGCACCTGCAGGAAGTCCGCGCGCAAGTCTTGCGTGGACAGGCGCGCCAGCAGCGCCGCCTCGTCGCGCCGGGCGATATCGCCGGTCAGCAGGAGGCTACGCGCGCTGCCCGCCACCTTGAGCACGCAACTGCGCGCATTGCTGTCGATGGCGGCATTCTGCGCGGCGCCCGGCAAGGGATGCAGCATGGCAAAGCGCACGCCATCCCACTCCCACTGCTGGCCCGCCGCGCAGGGCTGCGCCTCCAGGTGCGCAGCGTTCGCCGGCGGCACCAGCAGCCGATGTCCCGGCGGCGCGCCCGACAGCAGGCTGTCCACCGTCAGCGCCGCCATGATGTCGCGCGCGCCGCCCGCATGGTCGGCGTCTTCATGGCTGATCACCAGCGTGTCCAGCCGGCGCACGCCGGCGCCGCGCAGGAACGGCACGATGGCCCGCGCGCCGGCGCTGCTGCCCAGCTCGCCACGCCCGGCGCCCCAGCCGTAAGCCGGCCCGGCATCGTAGAGCAGCACGCGCGAGCGCGTTTCCACCAGCACCGCCGTGCCCTGCCCGATATCGATCGCGGTGGCGCGAAACTCCCCGTGCGCCACCGGCTGCCGCCCCGCCAGCACCATCGGCAGCAGCAGCACCACGCCATGCAGGCGCGCGCGCACGCCACAGCGCACGGGCGCCAGCAACAGCAGCGAGCCGAGCACGGCCAGCGCTAGCGCCACCGGCCCGGCGCGCGCGGCCTGCCACACCGCCCACGGCGGCGCCGACAGCCACTCCAGGCCCAGCACCAGCCAGTGCAGCAACAGATGCGCGGGGCTGAGCAACCAGCCCGCCAGCGGCGCCGGCACCGCCGCCGCCAGCAACGCCATCGGCGTCACCAGCAGGCTGACCAGCGGGATCGCCGCCGCATTGGCCAGCGGCGAAATCACCGAGACCTGCTGGAACAGCAGCAAGGTCAGCGGCACCAGCCCGATGGTGACGGACCATTGCGTGCGCGTGGCCTGCGCCAGGCTGGCTCGGAAACGCTGCCAACGCGTCAGCGTAGCGTGATTGGCCGGTTGCGCCGCGGCCAGGAAGATCACGCCCACCGCGCCGAAGGAAAGCCAGAAGCCGGGCGACAGCACCGCCCAAGGGTCTAGCCCGATCGCCACGAACGCGGCCCAGGACAGCACCAGCGAGGCCGGCGGCGTGCGCCCGCTCCATAGCGCCAGCGCCGCCACCACCAGCATCGACACGGTGCGCAGCGCCGGCACCTGCATGCCCGCCAGCAGACCGTAGATGAAGCCGGCAATCACCGCGCCCACCAGCGCGGCGCGCCGCGCCGGCCACCACAGCGGCAAGGGCCGCGGCAGCCATCGCCCGAGCCCGAACGAATGCCGCCACAGCCAATAGACGAGGCTGGAGAAAAGGCCGGAAATCATGGTGATATGCAGGCCGGAAATGCTGATCAGGTGGCCGATGCCGGTGCGCGTGAACAAGGTCCAGTCGCGCTGCAGGATTCCGCGCTGATCGCCTACCACCAGGGCAGCCAGCACTGGCGCAAAGCGGGCATCGGCTGGCAGGCTTTGCAAGACGTGATCGCGCACCTGCGCCCGCCACCGCGCGATTCGCCACGCGAGCCGTTCGCCGACAGCGTCTTGCGGCTCGCCCATGGCATCGCGCACGTAGCCGGTGGCGCCAAGCCCCGCCGCCATCAGCCAGAACTCGTAATCGAAGCCATGCGGGTTGGCCAGGCCATGGGGCTGGCGCAAGCGCACCGTGAAGACGTAACGCTCGCCCGGACGCAAGCCGGCCGGCGCGTCCTCCCAGCCCAGCAAGACGCGGGAAGGCATGCCGCCCGCATCGTCGAGCGCGAACACGAAGCGCTGGCCGCGCGCGGCCTGGGCCGGCAGCCCGGCCACCACGCCGCTCACCACCAGGTCCACGCCTTCCAGCGCGCTCGCCAGGCGCTCGCCCAGACGAACCTCGGCGCGCCACGCCGACCAGGCGAAGCCAGCCAACAGCGACAACGCGATCAAGGCCAGCCGCGCCCAGCCGGTATGGCGCGTGCGCAGACGCAGCGCGAGCGCGGCCGCCAGGAGCCCGGCAGCCGCCAACACCCACACCGCGCCGCCACGCGGCAGCGAGCCTTGTTGCTGCAGCCACCAGCAGCCCGCCACGAAGGCGAGCAAGAACAGACGCATGCGGATTCCCCCAACGGCTAGATGGGATATCGGATGCGTCTGCTTATACGGCCGTCACCGGCCGTGAGGCTTGTCAGGATGAAACGGGTTGGTTGCCGATTGTTTCGGCCGGGGCCGGGGCAGGCAATGCCGAGGGGAACATGGTTGCCGCAAACGCGCCCAGCCGCGGCAATGCGCCCACGGAGTTGCGCCACATCGCCTGCGCCAGCGGCGCGGCTTCGAGGCCGCGCAACTCGCCCAGCACCCGGGCCACGCCGGCCACCTCGGCAGGCGTGTTGCGTGCCTTGTGCTGCTCGCCAAACTGGTCGTCGGACAGCCATGCAGGTGCGATGTCGGGCGCGTCTGTCTCGAGCACGATGGCGTCGAGCGGCAGCTCCGCCGCCAGGCGCCGGATCTGGTTGGCGCGGCTGAAGGTCAGGTTGCCGCCAAAGCCCAGCTTGAGGCCCTGGTCGATAAACCCCCGGGCCTGCTGCACGCTGCCGTTGAAGGCATGGGCAATGCCCTGGCGCACGCCGATGCGGCGCAACTGGGCCGCCACCTGGTCCTGCGACTTGCGCACGTGCAGCAGCACCGGCAAGTCGAACTCGCGGGCAAGCTTGAGCTGCTCGGCATAGATCCAGGCCTGATGCGCGGCGTCGAGGCCGGGCACGAAGAAGTCGAGCCCGATCTCGCCGATGCCGACAAAGCGCGGATCGGCCAGCGAGGCCTGCACCTCGCGGCGCAAGGCGTCGAGGTCGCCCCGCCCCGCACCCGGCGTGCACAGCGGATGGATCCCCAGCGCGTAGACGCAGCTATCGTGGCGGTGCGCCAGCGAGCGCACCGCGGCGAAGTTCGACACGGCCACCGCCGGCAGCACGATGCCCGTCACCCCCGCCGTGGCAGCGGCGGCGGCAACGGCGTCACGGTCGGCATCGAATTCACCGGCGTCGAGGTGGCAATGGGTATCGATCCACATGGCAGGCTCCGCTGTGCCGGGCTGGCGCGCTGTTAGCGCTCGCGGTGGATATGCCCGTCGCGCAGGCGCAGCACGCGATCGCAGCGGCTGGCCAGGTCGAGGTCGTGGGTCACGATCACAAAGCTGGTGCCCAGCGTGCGCGACAGCTCCAGCATCAGGTCGTAGACGCCGCCCGCGGTGTGGTCGTCCAGGTTGCCGGTGGGCTCGTCGGCCAGCACGCAGGCCGGGCCGCCCACCAGCGCGCGGGCGATGGCCACCCGCTGGCGCTCGCCGCCGGACAACTCGCCGGGCCGGTGCTGCGCCCGGTCG